>JBKOWA010000458.1:0-8560 GCA_046724155.1 Actinomycetota bacterium | reverse complement strand
CACTACATCCACGCCGAGAAGCTGCGCGCCACCAACGCCGAGGCCGCCGCCGCACTGGCCCGCCCCGGCCGCTACCACACCGTCGCCGGCAACCTGCGAGTCAAGGAGGTCTGGGTCGGCGGAGACGGGGTACGTGCCGAGCGGTTCGTGGTCTGCCACAACCCCGAACAAGCCGACCGGGACCGGCTCGTCCGCGACCGGCTGGTCGCCTACCTGAGCGAACTCATCGACGGCTCCGACACCTGGACCGCCCGCCGCCGCGACGAGCTGGTCGGCACCCTGAAGACCAAGCCCGGGGTACGCCGCTACCTGCGCCGCACCCCGCGCGGGCTGCTGCGCACCGACACCGCCGCCATCCGCCGCGAGTCGCACCTGGACGGCAAGTGGCTGCTACGCACCTCCGATGTGACCTTGACCCCCGACGACCTCGCCGCCGCCTACAAGCAGCTGACCGCCGTCGAACGCGGCTGGCGGGACATGAAGGGCGCCCTACGGCTACGCCCGGTCTTCCACCACCGCGAAGACCGCATCCGCGCCCACATCCAACTGTGCTGGCTCGCCCTGCTCCTCATCCGAGTCACCGAGAACACCACCAACGACACCTGGCGCAACGTCCGCCACGAACTAGACCGCATGCACCTGGTCACCCTCGCCACCCCACACGGGCAGGTCGCCCAACGCTCGGCCACCACACCCGGCCAGCAAGCCATCCTGCACGGCCTGGATCTGCCCGAACCACCGAAGTTCCTCGACTTCACCCTCCCCGACCCCAGCTGACCACCCACCGACAGGCCCACCGCGTAGTAACACGAGCCCATCAGGCATGGTCAACGTTTCCCCAGCTCAGAAGCCATATCCGACGTGTCGTGTGCTCATGATCTTCGGAAGTCCGGCTTGACGATCTCGGCTCCGTAGGACTCGAACGGGCCGCGAAGTGCGTTGGCCAGCTCCGCCGACCCGAACGCCGTCCGGACACGGGCGCCCCGGTGCACGATCTCGAAGGCCGCCGTGTCCTCCGCTGGATAGGCAACCGGCACAGTAGTCATCGCTTACCTCCGCGGAACGCCCAGGCAAATACCGGTTCGCGTAGCAACTCCCCGGTGCCCTGAAGGCTGGCTCAGCCGCTGCGGTCGGGGGAAGGTGATGGGCCGTTGCTGTCCGTTGCGCATCAGCGCAGCGAAGCGCAACACGCGACTACCTGCCGGGCGATCACCGGAGCTACTACAGTACGATCACGTTCCGTGACGTAGCGCACAGCGGGAGGCGGGGATGGACAGGCACCAGCTCGAAGCCAGCCCCCAGGCGCGCGGCTACTTGCTGACCCGCGCGCTGGAGGCACGCGGGTGGAGCCGGGCCGAAACCGCCCGCCGTCTGCGCGATCTGAGCGTGCGCCGCCACCGACCCATCGGCACCGGGCGCGACGGCATCTGGTACTGGGAACATGAACGCGAGCCGGAAAAGCCCACGCAACTGCTGATCGCGGACCTGCTCGGTATTCCCCAGGCTGCGGTCGATGAACGACCATGGCCAGAGTGGCTGTCCGAGGACCCTATCCAGCGACCCGCCCCACGCCCATGGACAGCCCTCGGCACTGTCCAGTCTCTCACCGAACTCGCAGGGGGCACGGTGGATACCACCCGCAGGGAACTCATCCTCATCGCCGGCGGAACGCTCACTACCTCGCTCCTCGCGTGGATCACCGCCGACCCGGCCGCTGCCGGCCAGCTCACCCGCGGCCACCGCATCGGCGAAGCCGCAATCGCCCGGCTCGAACAGCGGGTCCATGCCCTGCGTCGCATGGACGACACGGACGGCGGCGGCAAGATCATCCCCGAGACCTCCAGCGCGCTGGCTCTGGTCGAGGGGGTGTTGCGTACCCGCTCCTACGCCGAAGCGCACGCCACCCGCCTGTACGCCGCAGCCGCCGACCTCGCCCGGCAACGCGCCGCCGCGCTGTTCGACGTCAACGGCGAATGCGCCGACGGCGCTTACGACACCGCCCTGCGTGCCGCGCACATCGCGGGAGACACCACCCTCGGCGCCCACATCCTCGCGTTCTGGAGCGTCGCCGCGTACAACACCGGCCGGCTCCACGACGCCCTCGCCATCGCGTCCACCGGCCTGGCCGCCGTTCGAGGCCGCGCCACACCCCGGGTCGAAGCCCTGCTCACCTCACGCCGCGGCCGGGCTCGCGCGCACCTCGGCGACCCCGCCTGCTGGCGCGACTTCGACCGCGCCGAAGCCCTCCTCGCCGAGGCCGACGGACACCCAGATCCGGACTGGGCCTACTGGTTCGACCAAGCCGAACTGCTCGCCGCACGCGCCTCCAGCCACCAAGACATGGACCAGCCCGGACCCGCCGCAGCCGGCTTCGCCCAGGCTCATGCCCTCTTCGACCCCGCCTGCATCCGCTCCCGCGCCCTCTACCTCACCCGCCAAGCCGACGCCCTCTACCGCCAAGGCGAAATTGAACGCGCATGCGCCACAGCAGGCGACGCCCTCGCCCTGACCGAATCCATCAGCTCACACCGCACCGCCGCGCCCCTACTCGACCTCGCCGACCGGCTCTCGGCTCACGGCATACTCCAAGCACGCGACTTCCACGACCGCGCCCATGGCATCCTCGCTGCCTGACACCCGCGGGGATGCCGTTCAAGATCACCCGAGGAGCGGGGTCGCGCGATCGGCATCTGGGGTGGCGCGGCAACGAGGCCACCTGCCAGGGGTAACTGGCATGGACTCTCGCCCGGCGTCTACATTGGCGTCATCGGGGCGGGTCTTCTCGGTCAGGCATAGCTGAACAACGGAGGGAAGACGAGGACCACGATCCACGTCCACGCGGCGTACACCGGCAGGTAGCCGGTCTGCCAACGCTCGAGCGCCGCGAACGGCGTGTGCCGACGGACAAACCTCAGCAGTAGCCACGCCGACCAGGCAAGGTTGGCCAGCAGGATGGCGTTCTCGCCGAGGGCCGCGGCCTTGTTGGGTGTGGTGCCGTACTCGGTGATGCGCCCGGTGATCTCCAGCAGCACCAGCACGTCGATGGCCAACGCGCTGACCACGAGGGCGAGCTGCAGTTTGTCGAACAGGCCGGGCGGGGCCAGCGGATCGCGGGCTGAGATCGAGTAGAGCAGCAACCCCAGCACCACGACCAGCAGGAGGTCGAACAGGATCAGCGCTTCGCGCTCAACGTCGATGCCGGCGCTGGTCGAGCCGATGGCAACGAGGAACGCCAGCAGGACTGCAGTGAAGAGCGGAGTGAACAGCCGCGCGAGCACCGGGGCGATGTTCTCGACCACACTCTGCTTGGCCTCGACGAGCCACCCTGCCACGATGATCGAGGCCATGGCGCCGCAGGGCAGGAGCCATTGCGTGATGAACTCCTCCGGGACGATCCCGATGGCCTCGAAGGTGCCGAACATGAACGCGATGAGTACACCGCCGCCGAGGGCCATGAGTACGAAGTAGACGAACCACTCGCCGGTGAAGCGGATGAAGTCCATGCGTCGCCGGGACGAGCGCCAGTCGTCGGCCACATAGGCCAGACCCACCACGAGCCACAGCGCGATGGGGAGGTGGATGCTGGTGACGACCACCGACTGTGACTCGTCGGCCAGGGGGTAGGCGTTGGCCGCGACGGCGCCGAGCGCGAAGAGCGCCACCAGTATCCCGATCAGCGGGCGGCGGGGCTGACGGCGCCAGGTCAGGAAGGCCGCCAGCCAGGGCAGCGCGAACAGGCTGAAGTTCGGCCCGTAGAACCAGGCGTCCTCGTCGAGCCGCAGCCCGAACAGCGCCGGCACCTTGATGAACACCGCGGCGCCCGCCGCGCAGCTGACCATTACCCGCAGGTCCCGCCGCGACTGCGTTTCCGCCACCGGGCCGCCGGTCAGCACCAGCTGCTTCCACAGTCGTTCCGAATGTTCCCGGGCGAACTCGCGGGACAGTTCGTCGAGGCTACCCATCCGTTTGACCGCGACCAGGAACGCCTCATCCGCGCTCAGGCCGGCCGCGACGAGCGCGTCGACGGAACCGCGGAGATGGTCTTCGAGCTCGTCGGCGTCGGACGGCTGCAGTTCCCGGCGGCGCTGTACGTAATGACGCCACTGCGCGAACTGCGTCTCCAACTCGTCCTGACCATCCTGCGCCCTCATGCCCGGCACTCCAGCGGGATCGCCGTCAGCGGCCTGCGGTCGCCGAGGCCGAGCCAGATCTCCTTCAGCGCGTCCACGACCGTGTCCCACTGCCGGCGCTGCTCGGCCAGCCCAGCCAGGCCCGTGTCGGTGATGCGGTAGTACTTGCGCCGCCGCTCGCCGGTAACCGACCGCCAGCTCGACTCCACATAACCCAGTCGCTCAAGCCGGTGCAGCAACGGGTACAGCAAACCCTCGGTCCAGTCCAGCTCGCCACCGGACAGCTCGCTGATCCGCCTGAGGATGGCGTAGCCGTAGCTGTCCCCCTCGGCCAGGATGCCGAGCACCATCGGTGTCGCCGAGGCAGCCACCAGATCCTTAGCGACCTTCACCAGACCTCACCCGCTCATACCCTAGAAGTACAAGGCATGCTACTGCTAGGTATTGCCTGGCACAACGGGCGGTCATGCGTCCGGTCAAGCACCCGGCGGCCCAGTGCGGCCGAACCTTCAAGCGTCCTTGCGGCCGACTCCGGCCAGCGCCCCGAACCGCTCGGGGTGCTCATCGACGTCCAGCGGGGAGTCCGGCCGCCACAGCGGGAGGTGGACCAGGCCGGGTTCGACGAGGGTGAACCCCTTCAGCTGCCCCATCAGATCGTCGCGCGAGCGCAGGTAGATCGGCGTGCCGGTGCGCGCGGACAGCTTTTGCGCCTCAATGACCTCGGGCGGCTGGTCCTCGTGGGTGACGTTGACCAGCGCGGCGTAGCTGCCGGGGACCAGCGCGTCGCGCAGCCGGGCGACGATCCCGGCCGGGTCGTCCTCGTCCGGTATGAAGTGCAGCACGCCGAGCAGCAGGACCGCTGTCGGCCGGCTCATGTCCAGCAGCCGCCGCAGCTCCGGGTTCGCCAGGATCTGCTCGGGGTTGCGGGCGTCAGCCTGGATCACCACCGTCTGCGGGTCGCCGGCCAGGATGGCACCGCTGTGCGCCACGGCGACCGGATCGACGTCCACGTACACCACCCGGCACCGGGGGTCTGCCTGCTGGGCGACGTTGTGCACGTTGCCGACGGTCGGAATCCCGGAGCCGATGTCGAGGAACTGGGTGATGCCCTCGCCGACGAGGTAGCGGACCGCCCTGCGTAGGAACGCGCGGTTGGCCCGCATGGTGTCGCCGATGTTCGGCGTCATCCGGGCGATCTGCTGGGCCAGCTCGCGGTCGACGGCGAAGTTGTGAGCGCCGCCGAGGAAGTAGTCGTATACCCGGGCTGCGCTGGGACGGTCGAGGTCGACGTCGGCAGGTGCCCAGCTTGGTCGAGTCATCTCACATGTTCCTTCGAACCGGTCATCGGCCCCCGGAGACTACGGGACACCGGGCTGGCCGGAACAGCAGGACTGCGAGGAACCTCATGGCCTGTGCGTATGCTGCACGGCAGTGTCCGAAACGAGAATGGGTGCAGGCGGGGCGTTCGCCGGCGGCGGGGAGGCCCTGTCGACGCTGCTTGCCGGCCCGACCACCGGTCTGGCCTCGGGCCTGGACGCGTTCGTGGGCGCCTGGACGGCGGCTCTGGCCGAGCAGATCTACCTGCCGATGAGCCGCGGTGAGCTCGAGCGGTTCCTCGGCAGGCTGGCGGTCCGGCTGGCCGGCGCGGCGGCCGGCGAGCCGTTCGACGACGCGGCAGCCCGCCGGGTCGGGGCGACCCTGGTCGAGGCGGACCTGGTCGGCCTGGACGTGCTGGCCGCCACTGTCCAGGCGCTGGGCAACCACCCGATCACCGCCGTGGGCTGCATGCGCGTGACCCCCGACGGGGTCGGCGTCGCCGGGGACGGGGCCGCTGGGAACAGCGCCTGCCGGGACGGCGCGCGGCTGCCGGCGCTGCAGGCGGCCGTGATCGCCGGGTATGTGGCCAGGCTGTGGGAGCGGATCCTCGACCAGCAGGAGTCGGTGCGCCAGGCCGAGGTGACGGCGCGCCGGCAGGTCGAGTCGGCACTGCGGTCCAGCGAGGCGCGATTCCGGGCGGTGTTCGCCAACGCGGGGATCGGCATCGGGCTGGCCGACATGTCCGGCCGCATCGTGGATGCCAACCAGGCGTTCGCCGGCATGCTGGGCTACACCATCGGCGAGTTCTGCGGCCTGCAGGTCGGCGACTTCGTCTACCCGGACGACACGGCCGGCATGTGGGACACCTACCAGGAGATCATCACCGGCCGCCGGGACTACGTGCAGCTGGAGAAGCGCTACCGGCACCGCGACGGCAGCATCGTGTGGACGAACCTGACCGTCTCGCTGATCCGCGACGCGCAGGGCGACCCGCAGTACACCGTCGCGATGGTCGAGGACATCAGCGGGCGGCACGAGCTGCAGGAGCGGCTGCGGTACCAGGCGACGCACGACCCGCTGACGAGCCTGCCCAACCGGGCGCTGTTCCAGGAGCGGCTGGCCGCAGCGCTGACCGGGTCCGGCGGCCGGGTCGGGGTGTGCTACCTGGACCTGGACGGGTTCAAGATGGTCAACGACCGGCTCGGCCACGACACCGGGGACGCCCTGCTGGTCGCCGTGGCCGCCCGGCTGGACGGCTGCCTGTCCGACCGGCGCCGCCTGCTCGCCCGGATGGGTGGCGACGAGTTCGTGGTGCTGGTCGAGGATCCGCGGCCCGGTGAGCTGCCCGGCATCGCCGAGGCGGTCCTGGCGGCCCTGGCGGCGCCGTTCACCCTGGCCGAGCACGAGCTGCCGGTGTCGGCCAGCATCGGCCTGGTCGACTGCGAGCCGGGCAGCATGACCGCGGCGGAGCTGCTCAAGGCCGCGGACGTCACCCTGTACTGGGCCAAGTCGGACGGCCGCGGCCGGTGGGCGACCTTCGACCCCGAGCGCAACCGCCGGGACATCACCCGGTACACGCTGTCCACCACGATGCTGGCCGGGCTGCACCGCGAGGAGTTCTGGCTGGCGTACCAACCGCTGGTCCGGCTTGCCGATGGTGGCCTGCGCGGGGTGGAGGCGCTGGTCCGCTGGCGGCACCCCACCTTCGGCGAGCTGACCCCGGAGCACTTCATCGAGCTGGCGGAGGAGACCGGCGCCATCGTGCCGCTGGGCCGGCGCGTCCTGGAGCAGGCCTGCGCGCAGGCGGTCGTCTGGAACAGCGCCCACCCCGAGGCCAACCTGCTGGTCAGCGTCAATCTCTCGGTCCGGCAGGCCACCGAACCCGGCCTTGTCGGCGACATCGCCAGGATCCTGCACGACGCCGGGCTGCGGCCGGACCTGCTGCAGCTGGAGCTCACCGAGAGCGCGCTGATGGGCCCGGCCGGCCGGCCCGCCGACGCCCTGCGCGAGCTGCGCAAGCTCGGCGTCCGGATCGCCGTGGACGACTTCGGCACCGGCTACTCCAACCTCGCCTACCTCGGCCGCCTCCCGCTGCACGAGCTCAAGCTGGCCGGCTCCCTGATCGACGGGCTGCGGGCGCCCGGCGGGCCGCCGCCGGCCGACGAACTCATCGTCGCCGCCTTGGTGAGCCTCGCCCACACCCTCGGGCTCACCCTCACCGCCGAGGGCGTCGAGACCCGCGACCAGGCCGAGCGACTGCGTGCGATGGGCTGTGACACCGCGCAGGGCTGGCACTTCGCCCGGCCCACCGCACCGGAGCGGATCACCGAGCTGCTCGGCCGCCCCTCGCCGTACTGGTCCGAGCTGGGCTGCCTGCCATCCCGCTGAGGTCATCGACCAGCAGGGCACCCCTGCGCCCGTGCGGGCGGCCAGGCCGCGCGCTAACCAGGACGCTCCACAGCCCTGCCGTCGCACACAAACCACCGATCACCCGCAGGCCCCCGGCCCGCCGTCGTCACCACCGGTGTCGCTACACCACAGGCAGCTCGTCACCCGGCTCGACGCTCAGCAGTATCGGCGTGGTGGCTGTCAAGGCGGGGTACGGTTCGGCTGTAGTGCGGCGTGAGGCGCTGGCAGCGTCTTGGGGCCGGGAGCGGGCCGGGAGCCGTCAGACCGTGCCGGGAGGTCTGTGAGGTGGGCGATGATAGTCGTATCGGGGAGCGGATCCGGCAGGCGCGTGGTCGTCGTACGCAGGTGGAGGTAGCGCGGGCGGTGGGTCGTACGCAGGGCTGGTTGTCGCTGGTCGAGCGGGGTGTGATCCCATTGGACTCGCGGCGGACGGTGGATGATCTGGCGCGTGCGCTGGGGGTGAGCCCGGTGGATATCACTGGGCAGCCGTACCGGCCGGCTGGGCCGGACCACACGAAGGTCCATGCCGCTGTGCCGGCCATCCGCCGCGCGATCTTGGACCCGCCTGGCCGGCCAAGCCGTACGCTCCCGGAGCTGGAGGCTGCGCTCGAGGCGCTGCATGCCGCTGAACAGGGTGCGGAGCTTGAGGTGTCAGCCCGGATCGCGCCGTCGCTGCTGGCCGAGCTGCTGGCCACCGCGAACAC
>JBKOWA010000557.1:0-2238 GCA_046724155.1 Actinomycetota bacterium | reverse complement strand
GATGTACCGTACATCGAGACCGTTCTGGGCCTGAATACGGATCGTGCCCGCGGCGCTGGCGGACAGCACCTGTCCCGCCATGACCGCATGCACCGGCGTGCCGGGCTCGGCGATGAGCGTCAACCCCGAGCTGCCCGGCTCTGCCGCGGACCGGGCCGAATGGTCTGGGCAGGGCGCCGGCGTGCCGGGCAGCGGGTAGAACCGCCGGCCGATCCCGATCGGCGCGGAGGTGTCTGCGGCGAGTGCGGCGCGCCGCACTCCGGGTCCACCGGCATCCGGCGCATTGTGGGCCGCCGACCGGCGTAGACCGGCCGAGGTCCGCCGGGCCGGCCCGGGTGCGAGCAGGTCCCGCAGCTCGGCACCGGAGGAATTGTCGGGAGGCGGGTCGCCGCGGTTGGTATTCGACACAGTGTCCTCCTTCTCCCGCGGTCCTCCTTCTCCCGCGGCCTCTATTGTCCCATCTTTGTCGTGCGTGTCAGGCGTATGGTCCTCGACGAGAAGGCGATTACGGGCAGCGCGAGCAGAAAGTGAAGCGATTGGGGGGTCCCGTGGGTACGCCGGCAGTGGTACGCGGCCGAGTCCGGGTTCCGATCGCCGGAGGTCTGCGCCGGAGCCGGCTCCTGCAGCCGCTCCTCGGCGCCGCGTCCCCGCGGCTCGCGCTCGTGGTCGCGCCGCCGGGATCGGGGAAGTCCACCCTGCTTGCGCATGTGGCGGAGGCGACCGGAGCCGGTGTGGCCTGGCTCACCCTGGACGCCGCCATGGCGGGTACCCCCGCGCTGCTCGCCCACCTCAGAGCCGCGTTCGATCCGACCGTGCCCGGGCTGCATCCGGGTTGGCCGACCGCCGAGGCGGCGCTGGCCGATCTGGAGGAGCAGCTCACCGCCCCGGTACTGCTAGTTCTGGACGACGTGCACAACCTCGACCGCGGCCCCGCGGTGGAGGTGGTCCGGCTGCTGATCCGGTACCAGCCGGAGCTGCTGCGTATCGCGCTCGGTTCCCGGACCGTGCCGGACATCGACATGCCGCGGTGGCGGCTGGCCGGGGTCGGCATCGAGATCGACGCCGACGCACTGCGGTTCCGGACGTGGGAGGTCGCGGAGCTGTTCCAGCAGTGTCACGGCGTCGTGCTGCGTGCCGAGGAGACGAACGCGCTCACCCAGCGGACCGGCGGGTGGGCCGCCGGGCTGCAGTTGTTCCACCTCGCCACGCACCGGCGGCCGCCGTCGAGCCGGGCCGCGGTGCTCGCCGGCAGGGGTGCCGGCGGCCGGCTGACCCGGGACTACCTCGCCCGGCATGTGCTGGACGGAGTGGCACCCTCCCTGCAGGACCTGCTCGTCCGCACCAGCGTGTTGGACGAGCTGACCGCCCGGCGGTGCGACACCCTGCTCGGGACCGACGATGCGGTCGCTCGGCTGTCGGAGCTGGACCGCATCGGTCTGTTCACCTCGGTGGACCCCGGCGCCGACGGTCCCGGCCGGGTCTACCGGTACCACGAGGTGCTGCGCGCCCACCTGCTCGAGGAGCTGGTGGGCCGGCTCGGTGCGGAGCAGGCCGGCGCGCTGCACCGCCGGGCGGCCGGCCTGCTGGCGCGGGAGGGCGCGTACGGCGCGGCGGTGCACGCGTACTGCCGCGCGCAGGACTGGCAGGGCGTGCGTGAGGTGCTCGCCGCGGAGGGCGCCTCGCTCGCCGACGATCCCGGCAGGTGGATCGACGCGCTGCCAGCTTCCATCCGGGACGGCGACCCCTGGGCGCTGCTCGCGCTGGCCCGCCGGCTGGTCGCGGACGGCGTCCTGGACCGTGCCGAGGAGGCGTACCAGGCCGCGGTGGACCGGTTCGCCGCGCAGGGCGGGGGCCAGGCCGCCACCGAGGAGCTGCGGCTGCTGCGGGCCTGGACCAGGCCGACGGTCGGGGTGGTCACCGACTGGGTCCATGTCGCCCGTGCGGTCCTGGTGGACCCCAGGGAGCAGCTGCGCACCGCTCAGCCGGTGTCGAACGGCCACCGGATGGCGCTCGGGTGGGCGTACCTGGTCACCGGAAACCTGCGGGTTGCGGCGGATGAGTTCGCCGATGCGAGCGGGCTGGGCATGCCACCGGCCGGGGAGGCCATGGCGCTGCTCGGGCGGGCGCTGAGTCTCACGCTGTCCGGCGCGGAGGCCGCCGCGGCAGCCCGGGAGGAGGCGGCCACGGCGGCCAGGCTCCTCGGTGCGCCGGTCATCGTCAGGCTCGCCCAGGGGCTGC
>JBKOWA010000068.1:0-3460 GCA_046724155.1 Actinomycetota bacterium | reverse complement strand
CCACCGCCTTCCACCGACCGTGCGACTTCTTCTCCACCCCATGGAGGGACAACCCCTGCTGGGTGCGGATGGCTCGTAGCCGGGCACCCAGGGCCCTGGCGTAATCGGTAGTCATCGTTGTTTGCTCCGTTGCTGCCAGCCGGCTCAAGCCGGAACCGACGGGTCGCCAGTCCCGCACTGGCGACTACGCAGAGTAACCGTATACGGAGAGTGACCCCAGGTCAAGCGGTACCACCCAAGCTAGGTACCGCCGCGGCCTGGTTGACCACTCCTTCGCCCTTGCATTGCTAGATTTAGCACCATCGACAGACACCTTTAAGGACCCGTCCCGTGAGGCGGGGAAGGAGTCGGACGTATGACGCTGCCCAGTGCTGCTCCAGGACAACCCAGTGCTGCTCCAGGACAACCCAGCGCTGCTCCAGGACAACCCGGCGCTGCTCCAGGACAACCCGGCGCCGCCCCGGAGCAACCCGGCGCCACCTCCGAACGATCCGCCGCCCCCCCGGGCCAGCCGGTGCGCACCCTGCTCGAGGCGGCCGACCTGGCCCGCATCGTCGACCGTATCGCGCATCAGGTGCTGGAGAAGACCGGCGGCGCCCGGGATGCGGTGCTGCTCGGGATCCCCACCCGGGGCGCCCCCCTGGCCCGCCGGCTGGCGAGGCGGATCCGTGCCTTCGAGGACGTGGCCGTGCCCGTCGGCTCGCTGGACATCACGCTCTACCGGGACGACCTGCGGCTGCGCGGCGTCCGGGCGCTGGAGGAGACCTCGGTGCCGGACGGCGGGCTGGACGGCCGGCTGGTGATCCTGGTCGACGACGTGCTCTACTCCGGCCGCACCGTGCGGGCCGCCCTCGACGCGCTGCGCGACCTCGGCCGGCCGCGTGTCGTGCAGCTCGCGGTGCTGATCGACCGGGGGCACCGCGAGCTGCCGATCCGGGCCGACTACGTCGGCAAGAACATCCCGACCTCGCGGGCCGAGCAGGTCCGGGTCCGGCTCAGCGAGGTGGACGGGCTGGACGCCGTCGAGCTCGGCACGAAGGGGGTGGCCTGAGTGCACAAGCACCTGCTGTCCGCCGCGGACCTCAGCTACGAGGACGCGCTGCGCGTGCTGGACACCGCCGAGCACATGGACCGGGCGTTGGCCGGCCGCGAGGTGAAGAAGCTGCCGACGCTGCGCGGCCGCACCGTGGTGAACCTGTTCTACGAGGACTCGACCCGGACCCGGACCTCGTTCGAGCTGGCCGCCAAGCGGCTGTCCGCGGACGTGGTCAACTTCTCGGCGAGGGGCTCGTCGGTGTCCAAGGGCGAGTCGCTGAAGGACACCGCGCTGACCCTGGAGGCGATGGGCGCGGACGCGGTGGTGATCCGGCACCCGCTGTCCGGCGCGCCGCACCGGCTGGCCAACTGGGTGGCCGGCTGCGTGCTGAACGCCGGCGACGGCATCCATGAGCACCCCACCCAGGCCCTGCTGGACGCGTTCACCATGCGCCGCCGGCTGGGCCGGCTGGAGGGCCTGCGGGTGGCCATCGTCGGCGACGTGCTGCACTCCCGGGTCGCCCGTTCGAACGTGCTGCTGCTGCACACGCTGGGCGCCGAGGTGACCCTGGTCGCGCCGCCGACCCTGCTGCCGGTGGGGGTGGAGGCCTGGCCCGCCTCGGTCTCCTACGACCTGGACGGCGTGCTGCCCAAGCTGGACGTCTGCCTGATGCTGCGGGTCCAGCGGGAGCGGATGAACTCGTCCTACTTCCCCAGCGCCCGGGAGTACAGCCGGCGCTACGGGCTGGACCGGCAGCGGATGTCGCTGCTGCCCGAGCACGCCATCGTGATGCACCCCGGGCCGATGAACCGGGGGATGGAGATCGCCGCCGAGGTGGCCGACCATCCGGCCCGCTCCACCATCGTCGAGCAGGTCGCCAACGGGGTGAGCGTGCGGATGGCGGTGCTGTACCTGCTGCTGGCCGGTGGCATCCGGGACGAGCCCCCAGGACCGGCAGCAGAGTCGGCACCGGAATCGGCACCGACTGCGGCCGGTGCCGCGGGGGCGGAGGTTCGGGCATGACCGAGTGGATCATCATGGGGGTGCGGCCGTACGGCGAGCAGCCGGTCGATCTGCTGGTCCGGGACGGGGTGGTCGCCGGGGTCGGCCGCGGGCTGACCTCCGCCGGCGCGTCCCGGCTGGATGCCGACGGTCTGGTCGCGCTGCCCGGGCTGGTGGACCTGCACACCCACCTGCGCGAACCCGGCCGCGAGGACGCCGAGACCGTGCAGACCGGCACCCGGGCCGCGGCGCTGGGCGGCTACACCGCAGTGTTCGCGATGGCCAACACCGAGCCGGTCGCGGACACCGCCGGGGTGGTCGAGCAGGTGTGGCGGCTGGGCCGGCAGGCCGGGCTGGCCGACGTGCAGCCGGTGGGGGCGGTCACCGTCGGGCTGGCCGGCGAGCGGCTGGCCGAGCTGGGCGCGATGGCCGACTCCGCGGCCCGGGTCCGGGTGTTCTCCGACGACGGCCGGTGCGTGGCCGACCCGGCGCTGATGCGCCGTGCGCTGGAGTACGTCAAGGCGTTCGGCGGGGTGGTCGCGCAGCATGCCGAGGAGCCGCGGCTGACCGCGGGCGCGCAGCTGAACGAGGGCGTGCTCTCGGCTCAGCTCGGGCTGGTGGGCTGGCCGGCCGCCGCCGAGGAGGCGATCGTCGCCCGGGACGCGCTGCTGGCCGGGCACGTCGGCTCCCGGCTGCACGTCTGCCACGTGTCCACTGCCGGCAGCGTGGAGATCCTGCGCTGGGCAAAGGCCCGCGGGGTGCAGGTCACCGCCGAGGTCACCCCGCACCACCTGCTGCTCACCGACGACCTGGCGACCGGCTACGACCCGGTCTTCAAGGTGAACCCGCCGCTGCGCACCGAGGCCGACGTGGCCGCGCTGCGGGCCGGCCTGGCCGACGGCACCATCGACTGCGTGGCCACCGACCACGCACCGCACGCGGCGGAGGACAAGGAGACCGAGTGGGGGGCCGCCCGGCCCGGCATGCTCGGCCTGGAGACCGCGCTGTCGGTGGTGGTCGAGGCGATGCTGCACACCGGGCTGCTGGACTGGCGCGGGGTGGCGGCCCGGATGAGCACCGTGCCGGCCCGGATCGGCGGGCTGGACGGCCACGGCGCCACGATCGAGGAGGGCGCGCCGGCCAACCTGGTGCTCATCGACCCGGACGCCCGCTGGGTGGTGGACCCCGGCATGCTGGCCAGCCGCAGCCGCAACACCCCGTACGCCGGCCGCGAGCTGCCGGCCCGGGTGGTAGCCACCTTCCTGCGTGGCGAGCCCACCGTGCTCGACGGAAAGGCAGTGCGATGAGCCGCCGGACGGTACGGGTCGTGGCCACCTTCCTGCGCGGCCAGCCCACCGTGCTCGACGGCAAGGCCCAACGTTGAGCGCCGCGAGCGTGGAGGCGAGCAGATGAGCGCCGCTG
>JBKOWA010000274.1:0-12695 GCA_046724155.1 Actinomycetota bacterium | reverse complement strand
GGGCTGGCGGGCCGGGTCCCGGCGCAGCGGTACCTGGCGCCGGCCGGCCAGCACCGCGCCGCTGCCGTCGGTCAGCCCCAGCGTGCCGTAGTCGCCCTCCACGGCCAGCAGCCGCTGGGCCAGCAGCTGGCGCACCACGCCGCGCCACTCGGGCTCGGCCAGGTCCGCCCCGACGCCGAACACGGTCAGCTCGTCGTGCCGGTGCTGGGCGACCTTGTCCGTCCGCCGGCCGAGCAGGATGTCGACGACGTGCCCGGCGCCGAAGTGCTGCCGCCGCTCGCGTTCCAACCGGTACACCGCGGACAGCAGCTTCTGCGCCGCGACCGTGCCGTCCCAGGTGTCCGGCGGGGTCAGGCAGGTGTCGCAGTTGCCGCAGGCGCCGGTGCCGGCCTGCCCGAAGTACGCCAGCAGCTGCTCGCGGCGGCAGCTGACCGCCTCGCACAGCGCGAGCATGGCGTCGAGGTGGACCGCCAGCCGGCGGCGGTGCGCGGCGTCGCCCTCGCTGGTGTCGATCAGCCGGCGCTGCTGCACCACGTCGGCGAGCCCGTACGCCAGCCAGGCGGTGGCCGGCAGCCCGTCCCGGCCGGCCCGGCCGGTCTCCTGGTAGTACCCCTCGACCGACCGCGGCAGGTCCAGGTGCGCGACGAACCGCACGTCCGGCTTGTCGATGCCCATCCCGAACGCGATCGTGGCCACCATCACCAGGCCGTCCTCGCGCAGGAACCGGGCCTGGTTGGCGGCCCGGGTCGGGCTGTCCAGCCCGGCGTGGTACGGCAGCGCCGGGATCCCGTGTTCGACGAGGGACGCGGCCACCTTCTCCACCGACGCGCGGGACAGGCAGTAGACGATGCCTGCGTCGCCGGCATGCTCGCCGCGCAGCAGGTCCAGCAGCTGCCGGCGCGGCTCGTTCTTCGGCACGATGCGGTACCGGATGTTCGGCCGGTCGAAGCTGGCCACGAAGTGCCGGGCGGCCGTGAGGCTCAGCCGGTCCGCGATCTCGCGGTGGGTGGCCACCGTGGCGGTCGCGGTCAGCGCGATCCGCGGCACCGCCGGCCAGCGCTCGTGCAGCACCGACAGGGCCAGGTAGTCCGGCCGGAAGTCGTGCCCCCACTGCGCCACGCAGTGCGCCTCGTCGATGGCGAACAGGGCGAGCGGGCCGCGGTCGAGCAGCCGCAGCGTCTGCTCCGTCACCAGCCGCTCCGGTGCGACGTAGAGCAGGTCCAGCCCGCCGGCGAGGAACGCCTGCTCCATGTCGCGGCGCACGTCCGGGCGCTGCGTGGAGTTGAGGAACCCGGCCCGCACACCGGCCGCGGCCAGCGCGTCGACCTGGTCCTGCATCAGCGCGATCAGCGGGGAAACCACCACCCCGGTGCCCTCGCGCACCAGGGCCGGGATCTGGTAGCACAGCGACTTGCCGCCGCCGGTGGGCATCAGCACCAAGGCGTCGCCGCCGGCCACCACGTGGTCGATGATCTCCTGCTGCCCCGGCCGGAACGTGTCATACCCGAACACCTCGCGCAGCACGCGGTACGCCGACGACATCACCCGGGCAATCCTAGGCGGCGACCGAACAATCCTGATCTCTATCCATGAGCGACTGGTGGGTGCGCAGCCAGTGTTCCGCCCTGTGAGACGCGTCCTGGACTGTCCGCCAGACGCGGGCGAAATCTCGGGGCGCAGGACGGCTCGGCACCCGTCGGGCCGGCGGTACACGATCGAGCCGGCCTTGTCGGCGGTGCGGCGGCAACGGTGGCTCACGCACGGGAGGCTCCGGATGAGCACGCATTCGGCGGTTCTGGTCGGCTCCCCGGCCGCAGTGCGGCGGCCGTCCGGCGCGCGGACCCTGCACCGGGCGAGCCTCGCTTCGGTGATCATGGTGGCAGCCGGGATCGTGCTCACGGCGGCGGTACCGAGCCTGCGAGGGCGGGACCTGGCGGTGGTCGGTGTCATCGGCCTGCTGCTGGGAATCCCGCATGGTGCGGTGGACTACGTTCTCCCGCCGGGCAGCTCCTGGCCGGTCCGTCCCGGCGCGCTCAGCCGGCTGCTCGGCCTGTACCTGCTCGCGTTCGCTGTGATGCTGGCGGTCGTGTTCGTCTCGCCGGTGATCGCCTACTGGGCCATCGTCGTCCTCGCCGTGTTCCACTGGGGTAGTGGCGACGCGGTGGTGCGCCGCGAGCGACGTGGCGAGGCGACCGGCCTCGGAGACCCGGCCGAGATACTGGCCTACGGCGGGTTCATCGTCGTGTGCCTGGCGGCCTGGCCCGATCACGTGCGGGTCATTCTCGCGGCCCTGGCCCCCGGTGTGGCCGACGAGACCCGGCTGCCGACCCTGGCTGCCGGCTACCTGATGGCGGGGGCCATGGTGGCCTTCTCGGCCCGCATGCTGTTGCGACGCCGCTGGCTGGAGGCCGGCGAGGTCGCTGTCCTGCTCGCACTCGCGGTCGTCACTCCGCCCATCGTGGCCTTCGGCCTGTACTTCGGCCCGTGGCACGCGGTGCGGCAGACTACGCGGTTGTTCGTGGAGGCGGACCGGACCGATTCGGCACCGGGCGTCGCGCTGGGGCCGGCTGTCGGCCCCACCCGCCTGCTCTGGTTGATGATCTTCGGCACCGTGGCCACGTTCGCGGTGATACTCGCGGTGGTGGCCCTGGCGGGGATGTACCCGGACCGGGCACAGCAGTTCGGCGGAAACGACTGGGCGATGGCGACCCTGGCGGCGGCTGTCGCGCCGCATGTCATGACCGTTCTGCGCTACGACCTGTGGAAGATCCGCAGTTCCCGCAAGGGCGCCGTGCGGCCTCCTCCGCGGCGTGGGTGAGTCCCGCACCACGCGAGGAAGGATGTGGACGGCGGTGTTCGCGCCGGGCAGTGAGGCCGATCCGGCGGTCACCCGGGTGCGCGACGTTCCGGCCCCCGAAACGGGGCATGTATGCCCTGGCGCGCCGCTCCTAGGATCCCGGCTCAGGCCTGGTCCCGGCGCCGGGACCCGCGCCGTGTCATGGCGGCCACCGACCGGCCCGCCAGCGACCAGGGAGGTTGCGTTGTCCAGCTTCGCCAGCACCATCCGGGGGCCGGAGGGGCGGGTCAGCACCGCTGTCCGCAGCCTCGGCGTCCTACGCGGTTCCGGCCTGATCCGGCTCGGCCGCCCTGACCTGGCGGCACGCTCGGCCCGTGCCCTGCGCACGCTCGGCCCGCTGGCCGGTCCCGTTCACGTTGCGGCCCGGGACCACCGGGCGGTCGGTCTGGTCGATGAGCTCGGTCCGCTGACGTTCCGCCAGCTCGACCTCCGGTCGAACGCGCTCGCCCGCGCGTGGGCCGAGCGCGGCATCGGCGCAGGGTCGGTGGTCGCCGTGCTGGCGCGCGACCACCGGGGCGCGGTGGACGCGATGCTCGCCGCCGGCAAGCTGGGCGCGAACGTGGTCCCGATGAACACCGGGTTCGCGGCGCCACAGCTGGCCGATGTCGCCAAGCGTGAGGGCGTCACCGCGGTGGTGTACGACCAGGAGTTCCGCGGGGTCGTGGCCGACCTGCCGGCCCAGGTGCAGCGGTTCGTCGCCTGGACGGACGACACGCAGGACCCGGTACCCAGCCTGGAGCAGCTCATCGCGGGCGCGGACGACCGGCCGACTCCACGTCCCCGCCGCCTCAGCAGGCTCATCATGCTGACCAGCGGCACCGGTGGGACACCCAAGGGCGCTCCGCGGGAGATCGGGAACCCGCTGGCGGTCGCGCAGCTCATCGACCGGATCCCGTTGCGGGCCGGGGAGTGCACGGTCATCAGCGCGCCGCTGTTCCACGGCACGGGCCTGTCGCAGTTCATCATGTCGTTCGCGCTGGGGTCCACGGTGGTGGTCAGCCGCCACTTCGACCCGGAGGCCACGCTGCGGCAGACCGCGCGCTACCGGGGCACCGCGCTCGTGCTGGTGCCGACCATGCTGCAGCGGATCGTCGATCTCGACCCGGTGGTGCTGGACTCCTGCGACGTCTCCGCGCTGCGGATCATCCTGGTGGCGGGCGCACCGCTGTCGGCCGAGCTGGGCAACCGGGCGACCGCGGCGTTCGGCGATGTCATCCACAACATGTACGGGGCCACCGAGGTCTCGGTCGCGACCGTGGCCATGCCGGATGACTGGCGGGCCGCGCCGGGCACCGTCGGCCGGCCGCCGGTCGGGTGCACGGTGGTGCTGTTCGACCGGGACGGCAAGCGGATCACCGAGCCGTACGTGACCGGCCGGGTGTTCGTCGGCAGTGACCTGACCTTCGACGGCTACACCGACGGGCAGCACCGGGAGATCATCGACGGCATGCTGTCGTGTGGGGATCTCGGCCATCTCGACAGCGAGGGACGGCTGTTCCTCGACGGCCGGGCCGACGACATGATCGTCTCCGGTGGGGAGAACGTGCATCCGGTCGAGGTCGAGAACCTGCTGCTGGATCACGCCGGGGTGGCCGACGTGGCGGTGGTCGGGGTACCGGACCGGGAGTTCGGGCAGCGGCTGCGGGCCTGCGTCGTACCCAGGCCGGGCACGCACCTGGACGCCGATGAGCTGCGGGCGTTCGTCCGGTCGAACCTTGCGCGGTACAAGGTGCCGCGCGACATCGTGTTCATGGACGAGCTGCCCCGCAGCCCCACCGGCAAGCTGCGACGCAGGCAGCTCGCCCAGGATGCCGTGCGCCAGCCCTAGCGGTCAGGTTCTCTGTTTTCGTGATAACCACCCACCGTCACCAACCCATCACCGTCACGCACAGGAGCCCAAATAACGTCGGCTCCTGCGCGTGCGCACGTATCACGGAGTGGAACATCCGCTTGACCGCCTGCCGCCATCAGAGTGGGCTGCGCTGACACGTCGATGGAGACGGGGTGATCGGCATGCGGGCGATGCATGGTATCGAGGGAATGTGCGCGCCGAAGTTCTCCCGGGTGGAGGAGCTGTTCCGGGAGAACTTCGCTCGCGGGGACGAACTGGGCGCCACGTTCGTGGTGTACCGCGGGGACGAGCTGGTCGTCGACCTGTGGGGTGGTGTGGCGGACGACCGGGCCGGCCGGCCATGGGCGCACGACACCCCGTGCCCGATCTTCTCCAGCACGAAGGCGGTCACGGCGACCACCGCACTGCTGCTGTGGGATCGGGGGCTGTTCGACGTCGATGCGCCGGTGAACGAGTGGTGGCCGGAGTTCGGCCGGCACGGCAAGGAGCACACCACCGCGGCGCACCTGCTCAGCCACCAGGCCGGACTGCCCTACTTCGAGTCCCAGCTCGACACCGCGGACGCGGCGGATCCGGAACGCCTCGCGGCGCTGCTGGCCGACCAGGCCCCCGTCTGGGCGCCTGGCACGGCACACGGCTACCACTCGCTGACCTACGGCTGGCTGGTCGGCGAGATCGTCCGGCGACTCACCGGCAGAACTGTCGGCGGGTTCCTGCGCGAGGCCATCACCGGACCGCGGGAACTCGACCTGTGGATCGGCGCGCCGAGTGAGGTGATCTCGCGTACCGCCATCGTGGGCGCGCTGCCCCCGGCCGAGGAACCGGACCCGCTCGACCCTCACCTGGCGGCGGTCGCTGCCAGGTTCGCCGACCCGCACAGCCTGGTCAGCAGGTCCTTCGCCTCGCCGGCCGCGCTCAACGAGCCCGGCGCGTTCAACAACCCGGCTGTGCTGGGCACCGGCTGGCCGGCGATCTCGGGGCTGGCCACCGGGCTCGGTCTCGCCGGGTTCTACCGCGATCTCCTCGCCGGCCGGATCCTGTCACCGGACACGCTGCGGCGCGCCATCGCCGTCCGCGCTGCCGGTACCGACCGGGTCTTCGGCATCAACCTGGCGTTCGGTCTGGGCTACCTGCGCTCGTGCCCTCCGGTGTTCTACGTTCCGGCCGTGGCCGAGGAGTCGGTATTCGGCCACTTCGGCGCGGGCGGCGCGTTCGGCTTCGGAGACCACCGGCACGGCCTCGCCATCGTGTACCTGATGAACGGCATGCGCAGCCAGCTCGCCGACTTCTCCCGCGCATACCAACTCATTGAGGCCGTATACGCCGGCCTGTGACGCCCGCGGTAGCCACATCCCGAATTGACCCGGCCAAGAGCATTACCGGGCAGGCCTCAGGCGGACTCGTCGTACACCGCGTCACTCTGCTCCGCCTCCGCGGCGATGGCCAGCCGCCGGACGTGTGGGTTGGACGCGGCCAGGTGCAGCCCACCGACCTGCGCCGCCTGGACGACCGTGACCGGCGTGTAGAGGTCCTTGTCGTGCCACAGCGGCGGGTCCTCGGCGGCCCGGGCCCGCCAGGCCAGCAGGAACCGGCACCCCCGCAGCGCCGCGCGGGCCCGTGCCTCGCCCACCTCGCGGCCCGGTGGGAGCAGGATCTGGATCGCGTACGCGGTCTCCTCCCCGGTGCCGGCCCACCGTCCCCACGAGCCGTCCGGGCGTTGGGTGTCCAGCACCCAGGCCAGCGCCCGGCCGACCGCGGCAGCCGACTGCGGGTTCCGGACCCGGCGCAGCGCCTGCACGCAGCAGGCCGTGGCGTAGTAGGCGGAGGCGTGCCACTTGTCCTGCCAGCTCCCGTCCGGCTGCTGCTGGTCGAGCAGCCAGCCGGCCACGGTGTCGATCGTCGCGCCCGGCCGGTGCCAGGCGTCCGGCGCCAAGTCGTCGGCGAGCGCGTCAAGGACATGGGCGTTGGTGCTGGTGGACGGGGTCCGCTCCCCCAGGAAGCAGCGGAAGTACGCCCCGGCCCGGTAGCCGCGCAGGCAGGCCGTCGAACGCGGGCGGCCGACCAGCGCTAGCGCGTGCAGTGCGCCGGCCGTGTCGTCGGAGTCCGGCGGCAGGCCGATGCCGGCGGGCGCACCGTCCGGGCCGAGTGCCGATCGCAGGTGGGCGAGCAGCGCCGCAGGCACCGCCAGCTCCATCCCGGCGCCGGCCAGCGAGGCGAGCACCCAGGCCCGCTCGAAGACGGTGATGGGCACCACCCCCGACACCGGCCCGCGGTGCCGGTGCTGGACGGACCGCAGGTACCGCGCGGACGGGTGGCCGCCGGGTGGCGCGGCGCTGCCGAGCCAGACGGCCGTCGCCGCGGGCGAAGCGCCCACCGCGCCGTTGACCGGACGAACGAAGCTCGCCTGCCGGACCTGCTCGCCCAGCACCTCCAGCCCGTGCCAGTACTTCTCCGGGATCTGCCGGCCGCTGCGGGCCGCGTCGCGCAGGCAGGTCCGGGTTCTGTCGTCCAGCCCGGCCGGTAGCCGCAACCGCGCCCCGGCCAGGCAGTCCAGCCCGCTGACCGGATCGGTCGCCAGCCGAGACAGGTGGCCGTTGATCTCCTCGATCAGCCACGGCACCAGAGTCTCCACCGCGATGGTGTCCGGTAATGACACCGGAGCGCCGGCGCCGAACCGGTCGCACAACGCGCGCAGCCCCGCGGCAGCCGACCCAGGCAGCTCGCCGCGCGGCGGCGCATCAGGAGCCGGGTCGCGCGGCTCGCGGAGCTCGGCCAGCAGCGCCTCCGTGGCGGCGAGTGTCGGCACCAGCGCGTAGCCGTCCGCAGGCCCCCAGGTCCCGTCCGCCTGCTGGGCTCCGACCAGGTACCGCAGCCGGGCGCCGTGCCCGTCCAGCCACCGGGCCGTGCGGACCAGCCGGCTGGTCTCGTACACCGAGGGCGACACCGCCCCGTGCTCGTCCGAGGCGGCCCGCGCCAGCAGGCCGCCCGCCACTGCGCTCTCCCGTCGCAGCCAGTCGTTCAGTGCTGTAGTTGTGGCCAAGACGGGCGCCAACTCGTGCCTCCCGACGTAAGACCGTCCCCGGACTGAACGGCCACCAAGGGTTGCGCCGCATCGTAGGAACGGCCCAGCCGTGCCGTTGAGCCGATGTTCCACGGACCGGAACAGCACCAGCGAGGTCTTCGACAGTTACCTGCTGACCCGCCACGACGACTGCAACGAGGTGCTGGTCTCGGCCGACATCGGCAAGGCCGACGCCACCTGGGCCGACGAGCACGAGCCGGGCTGGCGGGAGCGCCCGACCATGCGCCACCTGCTCGCCGGTGAACCGACCCGGTCCGAGGTCAGACCGCCTGGGCATCGTGGCCGGGCGCGGCCGCCACCCGCGGGTCGGGCGCAGCGGTGGTCAGCCGGCTCCGTTCGAAGAACACCTCGACGAGCGTCATCAGGCCGCGCTGGTCGAAGGTCAGGAAGCTGATGCCGCGGAAGGCGATCTCGGCGCCGTCCGGGCTGTGGCACAGCGTGTGCCAGTCGACGGCGGCCCGGTCGCCGCAGACGATGATCCGGTCCGGCCGGAACTCACTCACCCGCACGGCGCCCCGGTTCGCCAGCGAGTGTGCGCGGATCTGCGCGCGACCGCGGTACGGCGGATCGCCTACCGGGTCGTGCAGCACCGCGTCCGGGGCATACCCTGCGGTGGCTCGATCGATGTCACCGGTCTCGATCGCGTGGAACATCGCCCGGACGGTGTCCTGCATCGTTGCTGCGTCCACAGGTGCGGCTCCGTGGGTTCGTGGATCGTGGATCCTGGGTCGTGGATCCTGGGTCGTGCGGCGTCACAGGGCGCCGGCCAGCGTGACCGGAAAGTGCTCCGTCAGCCGCAGCGGCAGGCTCCGGCGGTACACCGGGGGCGCCGCGAACACCAGGTCGGGGAACCGGCCGTGCAGCTTCCGCAGCATCACCTCCATCTCCAGCCGGGCCAGGTTCGCGCCGATGCAGTAATGGATGCCGTGGCCGAAGGTGAGCAGGTTGCCGGCGTCGGCGCGGGACGGGTCGAACTGCTCGGGGCGCTCGAACCCGTCGGGGTCGCGGTTGGCGCAGCCGGGCAGTGCCCGCACGTCGCTGCCCGCGGGGATGTCCACGCCGGCGACGCGGAGATCCTCCGCGGCGATCCGGGTGACCCCGGTCAGCAGGTTCGGCGCCGCGTAGCGGTGCACCTCCTCGATGAACGCCCGCAGGCTCGGCCGCCCGGCGTGCAGCCAGCGCGCCTGGTCGGGATGCTGCAGCAGCGTCACGAGCGCGTTTTCGATGGCGGACCCGGAGGTCTCGAACCCGGCCGCCCACAGCCCCCAGATCGCGGTGATCAGCTCGTCGTCGCTGAGCTGGTCGGGGTCGCCGTCGTGCACACCGGTGAGCACCGAGACCAGGTCGTCGCGGGGGGTGGCGCGGCGCTTCGCGACCATCTCGTCGAAGTACCGCTCCATCTCGGCGGAGGCCACGTCCGCGTCGGCCAGCATGGCGTCGGTTGCCGCCGGGTTGGCGCTGTGCAGGGCGCGCACCACCAGCGGCATCAGCTCGGGGCTGTCCGCCGCCGGCACGCCGAGCATGCCGGCGATCACCTGCAGGCTGAACGGCATCACGACGGCCGAGTGGACGTCCACGCACTCGCCGTCGCGCAGCGGCTGCTCGACCGTGTCCAGCACCTGGTCGCAGGTGCGCTCCACCGTGGCCCGCAGCGCCTGCACCCGCTTGGAGGTGAAGCCGCGGGACAGCAGCCTGCGCAGCCGGGTGTGGTCCGGCGGGTTGGTGTTGACGACGTTGCGCAGCATCCGCTGCACCGACCGGTACCGTGCAATGCGGGGGTACCGCTCCCCGTAGTCGGCCAGCTCCGGGCCACGCAGCAACGGGCTCTCGAACATCCACCGGGTGTCGCGGTACCGGCTGAGGACGTAGAAGCCGCGGGGGTGCTGGTGCACCGGCAGGTTGTCCCGGAGCCAGGCGTAGAACGGCCCCGGGTCGGCCAGTACCTCCGGTTCCAGCAGCCGGGCCACGACGTCGAACTGGCTGTCGTGCACCGTGTCCGTCAGCATGCGGCTCCCCCTTCGGCGTTCGGGCCAGACCATCCCGTCAGCTCCACCGGCCGGGCAACGCACCGTTCCACCGCCCGGAACAACGCACCGGCCACCGGCCGCGCCGGGTCGGCGCGGCCGCGGGTCTCCACGTCACCCGGCCGCCACCCGCTCGGCCGGCCGGACCGGTGCCACCTCGAAGTCGGCCCGGTGCGGGCGGCGGGTCGCCCTGCGGTAGTCGATGGCCCGCCCCGGCCAGGTGTTGGTGATCCGGCCGGACCCGGTCTTGTACCAGCTCCTGCAGTCGCCGGTCCACACCGTGCCGCGCAGCCGCGACTCCAGCTCCCGCTGGTAGCGGTCGAACGCCTCGGCCCGCACCGCCAGCACGCCGTCGGCGCCGATCAGGTCCAGGCAGCCGAGCACGTACCGCACCTGGCTCTCGACCATGTGGATCACCGAGTTGTTGCCGGAGCTGGTGTTCGGCCCGTACAACACGAAGAAGTTCGGGAAGCCGGGCACGGTGATGCCCAGGTGGGCGGCCGCGCCGTCCTGCCAGGCGGCGGACAGTGCCCCGGCCGGGCCGACCACCGCGAGGGAGCCGAGGAACCGGGTCGAGTCGAACCCGGTGGCGTACACGATGACGTCCGCCGGTCGGACCACCCCGTCCACGGTCTCGATGCCGGTCGGCCCGATCCGGGCGATGCCGTCGGTGACCAGTTCCACGTTGTCGCGGGTCAGCGCCGGGTAGTAGTCGTTGGACAGGATCATCCGGTTGCAGCCGAGCGGGTAGTCCGGCGTCAGGCGAGCCCGCAGGGCCGGGTCGGCAACCTGGCGGCGCAGGTGCCAGCGCGCCGTCGCGGTCAGCAGCCGGCCGAAGACCCCGCGCCGGATCGGTGAGTACGCGATGGTCTCGGCCAGCAGGAACCAGGTGCCGCGGTACGCCGCCGGCAGCCACCGCCAGCGCCGGAACAGCCGCCGGACCGCCGGGGTGAACCCGAGGTCGACCCTGGGAATGACCCACTTCGGCGACCGCTGGTAGACGTGCAGCCGCCCGACCCGGCCGGCGATCTGCGGCACGAGCTGCACCGCGCTGCACCCGTTCCCGATCACCGCCACGGTCCTGCCGGCCAGGTCCAGGTCGCGGTCCCAGCGCGCGCTGTGGAAGGCGCGGCCGGCGAAGCTCTCGCGACCCGGGATAGCCGGCAGCCGCGGGTTGACGAGCTGCCCGGTGGCGGCCACGAGCACCCGCGCGGTGTACTGCTCGCCGGCCGCGGTGCGCAGCCGCCACAGCCGCGCCGCCGGGTCGAACCTCGCCTCGGTGACCTCGCGGCCGAACCGCAGGTGCGGCTCGACGCCGTGCTCGCGTGCGCACCGCCGCAGGTAGCCGAGGATCTCGGGCTGGGTGGCGTACACCCGGGTCCAGTCGGCCGACTGCGCGAAGGAGTAGGAGTACAGGTGCGCCGCGATGTCGCAGGCGGCACCCGGGTAGACGTTGTCCCGCCAGACGCCGCCCACGTCACCGGCCCGTTCCAGCACCACGAAGGAGTCGACGCCGGCCCGCCTGAGCTGGATCGCCATGCACAGGCCGGAGATGCCGGCGCCGATGATGGCCACCCGACAGATGTCACCGTCGGTCATGTCGCCCTACCTGCGGTGGAGTGCCTTGAGCACCCGGACCAGGCGGCCGTAGCCCGTGGCCAGCGTGGTGTAGCTGAGGTTCAGCGGCGGCTCCAGCGGCATCAGCCGCTGGGTGGCGATCGTCTGTGCCTCGGTGAACCGCAGGATCCCCTCGATGCCGTGCCGGCGGCCGATCCCGGAGCTCTTCATCCCGCCCATCGGGGAGTCCACGCTGCCGTAGCTCACCCCGAAGATCTCGTTCACGTTCACGGTGCCGGTGCGGATCTGCCCGGCGACCGTCCGGGCCTTGCGGGACCCGCCCCAGACGCAGGCGTTCAGCCCGTAGTCGCTCGCGTTGGCCAGCCGTACCGCCTCAGCGACGGACCGGCAGCGGTACAGCGAGACGACCGGCCCGAAGGTCTCTTCGGCGTAGCACGACATGTCCCCGGTGACGCCCTCCAGCACCGTCGGCGCATAGCAGAACGGGCCGATGTCCGGGCGTGGCCGGCCGCCGATGAGCACCCTCGCCCCCTTCGCCACGGCGTCGTCCACGTGCGCCCGCACCGAGTCGAGCTGCCGCTGCGAGACCAGCGACCCCATGGTCGGCCCGTACTCCAGCTGCACCCCGAGCGGCATCCACCTGATCTCGTCCAGCAACGCGGCGACGAACCGGTCGTACACCCGGTCGTGCACGTAGATCCGCTCGCTCGACCCGCACAGCTGCCCGGCGGAGGTGAAGCAGTCGCGGGCGGCGCCGCGGGCGGCCTTCACAGGGTCGGCATCGTCCAGCACGATAAGCGGGTTCTTGCCACCGAGCTCCAGCGAGCAGCCGATCAGCCGCCGGCCGGCCTGCTCGCCGACCATCCGGCCGACCCGGGTCGAGCCGGTGAAGCACACGTGGTCGGCGCCGTCCACGATCGCGCCGCCGAGGGTCGGCCCGTCGCCGAGCACGATCTGGTAGATCCCGTCCGGCAACCCGGCCTCGCGCAGCAGCCGCCGGCCCCAGAGCACCCCCAGTGCGCCCTGGTTGTCCGGCTTGTGTACCACTCCGTTGCCGGCCATCAGCGCCGGCAACACGTCGGACAGGCCCAGCTCGAACGGGTAGTTCCAGGGCGAGATCACCCCGACCACGCCCACCGGGGTACGCCGCTCCACCACATGGGTCAGTCCTGGCAGCAGCCCGCGCCGGCGCCTGTCGGGCAGGATCCTGGCCGACCGCAGGCCGTAGTTCCGGCAGTTCATCGTGGTGCCGGCCACCTCCTGGTAGGCGTGCCAGCGGGACTTGCCGGGCTCGATCTGGAT
>JBKOWA010000246.1:0-5407 GCA_046724155.1 Actinomycetota bacterium | reverse complement strand
AGGCCGAGGCCCTGCACCGTCCGGCCGATGCCGAGCGCGGGGAGCTGGTCGGGCCGGTGCCCGCGCAGCGGCCTGCCGCGCCACTCCAGCCGCCCGGCCTGCGGCCGGACGAAGCCGCACACCACGTTGAACAGCGTGGTCTTGCCGGCCCCGTTCGGCCCGATCAGGCCGACCACCTCGCCCGGATCGACGCGCAGCTCCACGTCCTCGAGCGCGGTCAGGCCCCCGAACCGGACGGTGACACCCTCGACAACCAACCCGGCCACGGGCAGACCTCCCGGGCACGTCGGGCTCCCGCTGTTGAATGCGGCTCAGTTTGCACCGTAGCTCGCAGGTCAACTGCTCGTGGCCGCATCCATCAAACTGTGTAGATCTACTTCGCGGGAACGGCCCGATCAGCGTCGCACCCGGAGCAGCACGACCGAACGCGCGACCACCGGCAGCTCCAGCCCGGCCGGGTGCGGGGGCAGGCTGGCCAGCGTGCCGGTCTCGTAGCCGGTGTCCGCGACCACCTGGTACGCCGTGGCCCACGGCTGGCCGGGCAGCAGGAAGATGCGGTCCTGGTCGCCGCCGTGCAGCACCAGCAGGTAGGAGTCGTCCAGCACCAGCTCGCCGCGCGGGCCGCGGTGCCGCAGTCCGCGCCCGTCCAGGTACATCCCGATGGTCTGGTTCCCGCTGTCGAACCAGTCGTCCACGCCCATCTCGGTGCCGTCCGGCCGGAACCACGCCAGGTCCTTGCAGTCGTCCCCACCCGGCACCGGCCGGCCCTCGAAGAACGCCCGCTGGCGCAGCACCGGGGACGCCCGGCGCAGCCCGAGCAGCCGGCGGACGAACGTGTGCATGGCCGCGCCGTCGGGCGTGGCCAGCGCGGACCAGTCCAGGTAGGACAGGTCGTTGTCCTGGCAGTACGCGTTGTTGTTCCCGCGCTGGGTGCGGCGCAGCTCGTCGCCGGCCAGCAGCATCGGCACCCCGGTGGACAGCAGCAGGGTGGCCAGCATGTTGCGGGCCTGCCGGCGGCGCAGCACGTTCACCACCTCGTCCTCGGTCTCGCCCTCGACGCCGCAGTTCCAGGACCGGTTGTCGTCGGTGCCGTCGCGGTTGTCCTCGCGGTTGGCCTCGTTGTGCTTGCGCTGGTAGGTGGTCAGGTCGCGCAGGGTGAAGCCGTCGTGGCAGGTGATGAAGTTGATCGACGCGAACGGGCGGCGGCCGTCGTCGGCGTACAGGTCGGAGGACCCGGTCAGCCGGTAGCCGAGGTCACGCACACCGATCTTCTCGCCGGCCCAGAACGACCGGGCGGTGTCCCGGTACCGGCCGTTCCACTCCGTCCACAGCGGGGGAAACTCGCCCACCTGGTAGCCGCCGGGGCCGACGTCCCAGGGCTCGGCGATCAGCTTGACCTGGGACACCACCGGGTCCTGGTGGATGACGTCGAAGAACGCCGACAGCTTGTCCACGTCGTGCATCGAGCGGGCCAGCGCGGAGGCCAGGTCGAACCGGAAGCCGTCCACGTGCATCTCGGTGACCCAGTAGCGCAGCGAGTCCATCAGCAGCTGCAGCACGTACGGGCGCCGCATGTCCAGGGTGTTGCCGCAGCCGGTGTAGTCCACGTAGCGGGCCCGGTCGCTGCTGGCCAGCCGGTAGTACCCGTCGTTGTCGATCCCGCGGAAGCACAGCGTCGGGCCGTCCTCGGCGGCCTCCGCGGTGTGGTTGTAGACCACGTCCAGGATGACCTCGATGCCGGCCGCGTGCAGGGCGCGCACCATCGCCTTGAACTCGCGCACCTGCTGGCCCCGGGACCCGGCCGAGGAGTACGCGGCATGCGGGGCGAAGTACCCGATCGTGTTGTAGCCCCAGTAGTTGGACAGGCCGCGGCGGCCCAGCCACGGCTCGGAGATGAAATGGTGCACCGGCAGCAGCTCCACGGCGGTCACCCCGAGGTCGGTGAGGTAGCCGATCGCGGCCGGGTGGGACAGCCCGGCGTAGGTGCCGCGCAGGTGCTCCGGGATGTCCGGGTGCCGGGCGGTGAACCCGCGCACGTGCAGCTCGTAGATGACGCTGTCCTCCCAGGGCACCTGCGGCCGGTAGTCGTGGCCCCACGGGAACAGGTCGTGCACCACCACCGAGCGCGGCACGTCGGGCGCGGAGTCGCGGGTGTCGCGGGGGCCGGTCAGCGAGCTGCCGGCGTGGCCGTGGATCGCCCCGTGCGGGTCCACCTCGCCGTCGATGGCCCGCGCGTACGGGTCGAGCAGGAGCTTGTCCGGGTTGTGGCGCAGCCCGTGGTGCGGCTCGTACGGGCCGTGCACCCGGAAGCCGTAGCGCTGCCCGGGGCCGATCTCCGGCAGGTACCCGTGCCAGACCTGGTACGTCGACTCCTCCAGCTCGATCCGGGTCTCGGTGCCGTCCTCGTCGAACAGGCACACCTCGGCACCGTGCGCGGAAGCGCTCCACAGGGCGAAGTTGGTGCCCTCGCCGTCCCAGGTCGCGCCGAGTGGATGGGGGTGTCCCGGCCAGGCTCGCATGCCACTATCGTGGCATTCCCGGCGCCCTCACCGGCACCCTTGCCGGCGGGGCCGACCCGCGGGCGGCACCAGTCTCCGGCCACCTGCCGGGGCTGCGGCGGCCGGGTGTCAGCCGCCGGTGACCCGGAGGACCGCATCCAGTGCTGGCCCGGACGGCTCCGGCTGCCAGTGGTCCAGCCGAGGGGGGTGGCGGCGGTCTCAGTCGCCGACGGACACCAGGCCAGGCGAGGTCCAGCAGGTCGGCGGCGGCCTGTTCCAGCTCGGCCAGCCGGCGCATGCTCAGCACCGCGGCAACCGGCTCGTGGCGCCTGGTCACCACGATGGCCTCGCCGCTTTCCGCAGCGGCCACCAGGCCGGCGACGCCATGGCGGGTCGCCTCGGTGACGGACAGCTCGTGCGCATCGGCGAGGGTGGTCATGATCCTGACTCTATAGCTTGATGTACAGGTGAACGGTGCGGTTGGGTGCGGTCCGGCCGGGCCGCCCGCTGCCGGAGGGCCGGCGCGGTGCGGTTGGATGGCGACCGGCGAGGCGACTGCCGAGCGGACACCTGGACGACAGCGTTGGACGGAGCCGGGCCGATGAACACAGCGGCTGCCTGCGAGCCGGTGCACGAGGACATCGTGGTGCAGATGGCCGGGGTGGGGGTGCGGCGGGGGACGACCGACCTGCTGGCCGGCGTCGACTGGTCGGTCGAGCTGGACGAGCGGTGGGTGATCCTGGGCGCGAACGGCGCGGGCAAGACCACGCTGCTGCAGCTGGCCGCGGCGCAGCTGCACCCGACGTCCGGCAGCGTGCACGTGCTGGGGGAGCGGCTCGGCGGGGTGGACGTGTTCGAGCTGCGGCCGCGGATCGGGCTGACCAGCGCGGCGCTGGCGCAGCGGATCCCGGCCGGCGAGGCGGTGCTGGACCTGGTGATGTCGGCCGGCTACGCCGTGCTCGGGCGCTGGCGGGAGTCCTACGAGGCGGCGGACCAGGGCCGGGCCAGGGCGCTGCTGCGCCGGTTCGGGGTCGCCGGGCTGGCCGACCGGCCGTTCGGCACGCTGAGCGAGGGGGAGCGCAAGCGGGTGCAGATCGCTCGGGCGCTGATGACCGACCCGGAGCTGATGCTGCTGGACGAGCCCGCCGCCGGGCTGGACCTGGGCGGCCGGGAGACCCTGGTCGGCCAGCTGGCCGAGCTGGCCGCCGACCCGGACGCGCCGACCCTGGTGCTGGTCACCCACCACGTCGAGGAGGTGCCGCCCGGGTTCACCCACGCGCTGCTGCTGCGCGAGGGCCGGGTGGTCGCCGCCGGGCTGATCGACGAGGTGCTCACCGCGGAGCACCTGTCCGCCACGTTCGCCATGCCGCTGGCCCTGGAGCGGGCCGATGGCCGCTACTTCGCCCGCCGCGCGGTCCGACCGGGCCGCGGTGCCCGGGCTGAGTAGTGTCGCCGCCCGGCCCGGGGCGCGAGCTGAGCGCCGGTCCGGGGTCCGGATCGAGTCCGGGCCGGCTCCGGCGCTGGTGGGCCGTGCCGTCGTGCCCGGCCGGACGAGCTGGTGCGGGGCCGGCGAGTTCGCCGGCCCCGCATCCTGGGATAGGTGGCTCAGCCGGTCAGGATCCCGACGCCGTAGTACTGCAGGGAGCCGATCTGCGGGTCGCCCGCCGGCCGCAACAGCGGCGCGTACCACACCGTGCTGGAGCCGTTCGGGACCACGCCCGGGCAGGTGGCGGTGCCGGTGATGCCGGCGGAGATGGTGCCCCGCGCGTCGACCCGGCCGTCGGCCCGGTAGGAGTACGCCGGTCCGCCGCTGTCGCCGGGCGCCACGGCGCACTGGCCGGCAGGCAGCGCGGCACGGGTCTCCGGGCCGATGACGTACCCGACGTTCACGAACTGGTCGACCGCCTGCACCTGGATGCCGCAGTGCTCGCCGCTGGACGCGCCGCCGGTGCAGATGAAGTTGCCGACGAAGTCGGCCACCGCGCCGCCCACTCCCACTCCGGTGGAGGAGTTCCACGGCCCGTTGTAGATTGCGCCGCTGACGCCCGCCGGGTAGTTGATGGCCAGCGTGTCGCGGGCGTTGTTGTCGCCGGTGATGGTCCCGGTCGGGCTGGGCTGGCCGGGAATCGTCGCGCCCTGGCCGTTGTCACCGCAGTGCCCGGCGCTGATCTCGTAGACATTCGACGACCCGGGAACGCTGAGCGCGAACCCGTTGCTGCAGCCGCCGACCGGAGTGTTGTACCGGGAGCCGCCCCAGAACCACGGAATGTCATTCTGCCGGCTGTACATGTTGTGCGGGCGCTGGCCGGCGGTGACGGTCAGCGGGACCCGGGCGGTGCCCAGGACGTCGGTTGCGGAACGCCGGGTGGTGGTGACGGCGACCTCCACGCCGCTGCCGTCCACCTTGGGCGCCGCCGTGGCGACCCGCGCGTCGGCGGCCAGCCGCCTGGCCTCGGCCACCAGCTGGTGCTGGGTGAACCGGGCCGGCAGGAAGGTGACCGGCACATCGAGCTGCGCGGCCAGGCTGGTGACCGCCGCCGGCACCGCGCCCTTCCAGTAGACCCGCAGCTGGCGGCTCTCCGGCGCGGCGACGATGCCGGCGTACCCGGTGCTGCCGGCCGCCAGGATCCGGTTGGCCGCGGCGTTGAGCCTATCCTGCGTGGCGAACAGCTCCGCCCAGCTGGTGAACCCGCCCGGCACCGCCGTGGCGGACGGCCCCGACGACGGGCTCGGGGACTTGGCGCCGGCCTGGTCACCGGCCTGGGCCGGCGCGGCGAGCGCGACCGTCGCCAGCAGCGCGATGCCCGTCGCCGCCAGGGCAGCGGGCACCGCGGCACGTCGCCGCTCGGCCCGTGCACCCCGGCGCGTGATCCATTCTGTGACTCGCATGGTTTCTGTTTCTCCTCGAT
>JBKOWA010000597.1:0-3953 GCA_046724155.1 Actinomycetota bacterium | reverse complement strand
TTGCCCCGTTGGCCAGCCGAGCCTGCCCCGTCGGCGGGGCCGGCCGGAGCAGCGGCCCCTGATCCACAGCCGCTTCGCCCCGCGCAGACCCTTGTGCCTGAGAGATTCCGGGGAGGTCGTCCCCATCGGCGTCCCACGGTGGCTGCGAGGGTCTCCCGCGCGAGCTCGTCGGCAGTTACGACGGTACCAGCAGACCTCGCGCCGGGCTCGATGATCGCTTGCGTGGCGCCAACTGCTGGGCGCCGCCGGCCCGTCCTGGGGAGACCCGAGGTCAGGCGGAGGCGCTGCGGCGGCGACGTCGCTCGGCCAGCTCGTCGGCGTCGGCGTCCGGCGCCTCGGCGACCTGCTCGGCGCTCTCGGCCGGGAACTGGGCCAGCGATCCGGTGAGCTCCCGCAGTGCGCCGGAGACCGCAATCCCGAACACGCCCTGCCCGCCGGCCAGCAGGTCCACGATCTCCTCGGGTGAGGTGCACTCGTACACCGTGGTGCCGTCGGACAGCAGGGTGATCCGCGCCAGGTCCGACACGCCACGGGCCCGCAGGTGGCTGACCGCGATGCGGATGTTCTGCAGGGACACCCCGGTGTCCAGCAGGCGCTTGACCACCTTCAGCACCAGGATGTCCGAGAACGAGTACAACCTCTGGGTGCCCGACCCGGAGGCCGGCCGCACCGACGGCTCCACCAGGCCGGTGCGGGCCCAGTAGTCCAGCTGCCGGTAGGTGATGCCGGCGGCGGCGCAGGCCACCGGCCCGCGGTAGCCGACCAGCTCGTCCGGGACGTCGGGCTCGGCCGGAAACAGGGCCTCCTGGTGCGGCACGGCGCGCGGGTCTCCTACCGGCCGTCCGCTCTGGTCGCGCTGCGTCACGGCCTGCCTCCGGTCCTTCGTCGCCCGCGACGGGCACCCGTCGCCGCACCGTCCCCAGGGTAAGTCACACGGTGGGAGTTTCGACGGTAGGCAGCGGTTCGGGCGAGGTCAAACGGGCAGACCGGCGTGTCGCGGAAAACTGGATGTCAACTGAAGGTCAAGGGTCTGTCGGGATCTCGGCCTTCACGAGCCGGCGAAGTCGTCCGGGGAGATCTGGTCGAGGAACTCCCGGAACTTCTCCACCTCGTCCTCCTGCTCGTCCGGGATGGAGATCCCGGCCTCGGCCAGCACCGCCTCCTCGCCGAAGATCGGGGTGCCGGTGCGCAGCGCCAGCGCGATCGCGTCCGACGGGCGGGAGCTGACCTTGACGCCCCCGCCGAACAGCAGCTCGGCGAAGAAGATCCCGTCCCGCAGCTCGGTGATGTGGACAGCCTCCAACCGGTTACCCAGGGCAGCGATCACATCACGAAGCAGGTCGTGCGTCATCGGCCGGGAGGGCTTGACCCCCTGCTGCTCGAACGCGATGGCCGATGCCTCCACCGCGCCGATCCAGATCGGCAGGTAACGGTCGCCCGAGGTCTCCTTCAGCAGCACGATCGGCTGGTTCGCGGGCAGCTCCACCCGCACCCCTACGACATGCAGCTCGTTCACGACAGGGTCCCCTTCGCCGATCACCCGCTACCAGCGACGCTACACGCCTTAGCCACCTTAGGCGGCACCTAGGCCGGACGCGTCAGCCGCCCGGGGGCCGTCAGCCGCCCGGGGGATGTCAGCCGCCGAAGCCGGCGCGCAGCCCCGCCCGGACCAGAGCGGCGTGCAGCCGGACCGACAGCGCGGCCAGCTCCCGGACCACCTCCTCGGCCCTGGCCCGCGCCTGCGGGTTCTTCTGCCGGACCAGCGGCGAGACCACCTGCTCGAACAGGCCGATCTCCCGGTCGGCGGCCGACCGGTAGGCCCGCAGGTGCCTGGCCTCGATGCCGAACTGGGCCAGCTCGGCCACCGCGGTGGCGATCGCCAGCGCGTCGCCGTCGTACTGCGGCGTCTTGCTACGCCGGCTGATCAGGCCGAACTGCTCGAGCTGGGAGAGCTGCTCCGGCTCGAGCCCGGCCGCAGCCAGCAGCTCATCCCGCGACATCCGGACCTCGCTCGCCTCGGGGGCGAACGCATGCGGGCCGGGCAGCTCGGCGGCGGGCGGCAGCCGCTCGGGCACCGCCGCCGCACCGCCGGGCCGCACCGGCGGCTCCAACCCTCGGTCGATCGCGTCGAGGTTCTCCTTGATCACCCGCAGCGGGAGGTAGTGGTCACGCTGCTGGGACAGCACATAGCGCAGCCGCGCCAGGTCCTCGCGGGCGAACTTGCGGTACCCCGACGGGGTGCGCTCCGGCTGGATCAGCCCCTCCGACTCCAGGAACCGGATCTTGGAAATGGTCACGTCCGGGAACTCGGCGCGCAGTTCCGCGAGCACCTCCCCGATGGACAGGTGTGCCCGGGCCGGCACTCCGGCCGAACTCACGATCCGGTCTCCCCGGCGGTCACCCCGTCCGCGGCTCCGCCCGGCTGGTGGCTGCCGACCAGGAACACGAGCCGGAACTTGCCGATCTGCACCTCGTCGCCGCCGGCCAGCACCGCGGAGTCGATCCGCTCCCGGTTGACGTAGGTGCCGTTCAGGCTGCCCACGTCGTGCACGCTGAAGGTTCCGGTCTCCCGCCGGAACTCCGCGTGCCGCCGGGAGACCGTCACGTCGTCCAGGAAGATGTCGCTGTCCGGGTGCCGGCCGGCGGTGGTGACATCCTGGTCCAGCAGGAAGCGGCTGCCGGCGTTCGGACCGCGCTTGACCACCAGGAGCGCCGAGCCCGCCGGCAGCGCGTCCACCGCGCCCAGCTGGCTCTCCACGGGCAGCTCCGGCTGCTCGGGCGCCTCCTCCAGGCTGCCGATGTTGATCAGTGAGGTCGCCTCCGTCGACCCCGGCCGATCCGCGGGCTGCCCGAGCGGGGCGCCGCACTGCGCGCAGTAGCGGCTGGCGTCGGGGTTCTGGTAGCCGCACCGGGTGCAGTGCACAGTCGGGTCGCCTCCTGGGCTTGTACACGTTCGGGGAGCACCGGCGGGCTGGGCTGCTCTCACGGCGGCGGCCCGCACCGGCATTTCGGCGAGGGTAGCCAGGGCCTTCCTAAGGGTCAACCTCGGGTGGAGAGTACGGGTGTTAGTGGGACTCGGTGAGGCCTTGGTACGCCTTCGCGTCGAGCAGGTCACCCAGACTCGCCGGCTCGTCCAGCGTGATCTCCACCATCCAGCCCTCGCCGTACGGGTCGGCGTTGACCAGTTCCGGCTGGCCGTCCAGCGCCTCATTACGCGCGGTGACCGTCCCGGACACCGGTGCGTACACGTCCGAGACGCTCTTGGTGGACTCGACCTCGCCCATCGCCTGGCCGGACTCCACGGTGGTGCCGACCTCGGGCAGGCTCACGAACACGATGTCGCCCAGCGCCTCCTGGGCGTAGTCGGTGATGCCGATGCGCACCACATTGTCGTCGCCGAACCGCATCCACTCGTGCTCGGCGGTGTACTTCAGGTTGTCCGGCGTGGTCACGATCGGCCTCACTCGTGGCGGTCAGTTGGTCGGGGTTGGCGACGGCTGAGCGTACTGAGGCGCGCGGACGTCCCGCAAAGCGCTGATCACCAGCCGTTTCCGCTGCCCGATCCTGGTCCCGCCCTCCCGGCTGCGCACCGTGTCCACCACGCCACCCGGGATGTTCATGGCGGTGGCCAGCGTCGCCGGGTCACCGATGGCCAGGATGACGTACGGCTGGGCGAGCGCGGTGCCGTCCACCAGGATCGGGCTGCTCGGGGTGTCCTGGGTGAACGCCGAGGACACCCCGATCCGCACGCTGCCGACGGAGATCGCCTCCGCGCCGGCGCCGCGCAGCTCCTCGATCGCGTCCAGCATGTCCTCCGCGGTCACCTTGTGGCGCTGGTCGGACACCACCATCTCGATGCCCGGGCCCTCGGCCGGCACCGTGCCGGCCAGGATGCCGAGCTCCGCGGCCCGCCGGCGAGCCTCCTCCAGCGCCGCCGCGGAGCTGTCGCCGCC
>JBKOWA010000478.1:0-3588 GCA_046724155.1 Actinomycetota bacterium | reverse complement strand
GCCTTGACCAGGCGGGTCAGCCGTCCGCCGGGGCGGTAGGCATAGAAGTCGGACGGGTAGTACCGGTCCAGGTCGTCCGGGATCTCCTTGATCTGCAGTGAGCCACAGGTCGTGCAGAGCTCGTAGGGGAACGACTCCCCGGTGCCGAACATCATCTCCCGGACCATGAGTCGAGTCCGGAGCCCATCGCGGTGGCAGACCCGACACGCCGATGTCGCGGAGTCGACGTCCTGCTGGCTCATGCCCTGGATGCCCTTTCGATCTGGCTGGCGTCGAGCCCCGTGCCTGGCCGGTGGACGCCCGGTCGGTACGGCTGCCGGTGGCGCTGGTGCCTAGGCTCGGCAGGACTCGAGGTTGCCGACGACCTTCGCCAGCGTGCCGGCCACCACGGTACCGGCCGGCACGTGCCGGGTGACCACCGCACCGGCCGGCACGTGCCGGCGCCAGCCGTCTCGGGTCGGGTCGGCCGGGGTCAGCTCCAGGAGTCGGCCTTACCGACCACGACCGCCGGGCAGCCGGCCACGATGGCGTTCGGCGGCACGTCTCTGGTCACGATCGCGCCGGCGGCGACGATCGCGCCGTCGCCGACGGTCACGCCCTTGAGGATGACCGCCCCGGCGCCCACCCAAACCCGGTCGCCGACGACCACCGGCGCCTTCGCCGGCTTCGGCTCGCCGCCGACGGTGATGGTGTGGAAGTCGTTGTCCAGGATCTGCACGTCCCAGGAGAACGTGCAGTCCCGGCCGATCCGCACCGACTCGGCGACCAGGATCTTGGTCAGCCCGTTCACGTTGGTGTTGTGCCCGATGGCCAGCTCGCCCGCGTCCACCACGATGCGCACCCCGCGCTGCAGGCTGACCACGCCCTGCACCGCGAACCGGGCCCCGAGCCGGACCCGGACCACCGAGTGGTCGTGCCGGCTGGTCAGCCCGAACGGTCCCAGCCCGATCCGGAGCGCACCGCCGTCGACCACCGCCACCCGGTCCGCCCCGTCCAGCACGGTCGGCGACCCGATCCAGATCGCCCGGCGGTGCAGGAGCCGGTGCCGCAGCACGCCGCCGTAGAACGCCAGCGCGGAGGTCTCACGGGCGCCGCGTAGCGACCGCATCAGCCCCCGGTACTCCCGGAACTCGCTCACCCGGACACCCCGTTGGCGCTGGGCGTCCGCGTTCGGGTAGCTACTGTGCTCGTTGGTCCGCTGTTCGCTGGTCCGCTGCACATCGGTTCGCTCGCAAGCCCGCTCACCAGCGGCAACTTAGCAGGCACCGGGGCAGCCGGGGACGGCGGCCGGCGGCCGTAGCTGGGCGGCGCTGGTTGGACGGTTCGGTTAGATAAGGATGGCAACGGTGGGCGCGTGCCAGGGGGCCGCAGCGTGGCCTCGCCGCCGGATGGGTATCCTCTACCCTCCGGCGGGCCTGTCGCGCCCGCGGACAGTACCCCCGTGGCAGGAGAACTCGCCGTGACCGCCGTCCCGTCGACTGGCGTGCCCTCTGTACCTGGCTCCGCGAACCCCCTGGAGTACCAGGTGCTGCACCCGCACGCCAGCACCCAGTCCAAGCCCGGCCCGCACGGTCCGAACACGCTCGACGTCACCATCGTGCTGCCCTGCTACAACGAGCAGGACCACGTGCTGCTGGAGCTCGAGCGCATCACGAAGGCGATGCAGGCCAGCGACTTCAGCTACGAGCTGCTGGTCATCGACGACAAGTCGACCGACAGCACGCTGGCGGTGCTGCAGGAGGCGATCAGCAGGTTCCCGCACATGCGGCTGATGCCGTTCCGCCGCAACGGCGGCTCCGGCACCGCCCGGCGGATCGGCACGCGGGAGGCGTACGGACGCGTCGTGGTGTGGACCGACGCCGACCTGACCTACCCGAACGAGCGGATCCCGGAGTTCGTCCAGTACCTGGTCGACCACCCGGACGTGGACCAGGTGGTGGGTGCGCGCACCTCCGAGCAGGGCAGCCACAAGTTGCTCCGGGTGCCGGCGAAGTGGGTGATCCGCAAGATCGCCGAGCGGCTGGCCTCGACCAGGATCCCGGACCTGAACTCGGGGCTGCGGGCGTTCCGCCGGGACGTCTCGCTGCCCTACCTGCGGCTGCTGCCGCCCGGGTTCTCCTGTGTCACGACGATCACCATGTCGTTCCTGTCGAACCAGCACGTCGTCGACTACATCCCGATCGACTACGCCAAGCGGGCCGGCTCCTCGAAGTTCCATTTCGTCAAGGACGCCTACCGCTACATCCTGCAGGTCCTGCGGATGGTCATGTACTTCAACCCGATCAAGGTGCTCATGCCTATAGCGCTGTGGCTGCTCGGCATCGGGTTCGTGAAGTCGGTCGCGGACCTGGTCCGGTACCATTTCCGGATCGCCACCAACACCCTGCTGCTGATCTTCACCGGCCTGATCATCGCCTCCGTGGCGCTGTTGGCCGACCTGATCGTCCGGTCCAGGTCGGAGTGATGCGGGTCGCGGTCGCCGGCCCCGCCCACCCCGACCAGAGCGGTGTCGCGCACTACGTGCTGCCGGTCCGTCCTGGCGGCGGTCGACCTCGGGCCGGCCGGGGTGTGGTCTGCCGGTAGGTTCGCTGGAGCTCCCGGCAGGACGCCGGTTCCCACCACAGCAGAGGAGATGCACCGATGACCCGAGCCGCGCCTCCTGGTGGCCCTGCGCTGGCGCTGCTGAAGCGGGCCACCGAGTACATGCTGTGGGCCAGGGTGGCCGTGCAGCGCCGGATCGAGCACCGGCGGCACCCGTCCGGCCGGCCGCGGCCGGCCCCGGTGCCACCCACCGACGTGCTGCGTACGGTCGGCGACTGGCAGGCCGCGGTGGCCGAGTGCCGGCGGCTGCGGCTGCCCCTGCACCATGACCGGCAGAAGAACTGGGACGCGCTGGGTGCGGTGTCCACCGTGGTCAACGAGCTGGGCACCGGCGCCGCTGTGCTGGATGCCGGCGCCGCCCGGTATTCCTCGGTGCTGCCGTGGCTTCGCCTGTACGGCCTGGCCGACCTGGTCGGCAACAACCTGGAGTTCGGCGCGGACGTGCGCCGCGACGGGGTGCTGTTCCGGTACGGCGACATCACCCGGACCGATTTTCCCGACGGCCGCTTCGACGCGGTCACCTGCATGAGCGTGATCGAGCATGGAGTGCCGCTGGAGCCGTTCCTGGCCGAGTCGGCGCGCATCATCAGACCCGGCGGGCTGCTGGTGGTGTCCACCGACTACGACCAGGATCCGCCGGACACCGCGGAATACCTGGCCTACGGCCAGCCGGTGCACATCTTCTCCCCTGGTGAGATCAAGGACCTGGTCTCGCTGGCCGGAGAGAACGGCCTCCGACTCGAGGGCGAACTGGCCTTTGAGCACCCCGAGCGGCCCGTGTTCTGGAAGCGCACCGGCCTGCGCTACACCTTCATCCGGCTTACCTTCCGTAGGCAGTAGAGGGCTTGGCCGGCGTAAGCCGTGCGTAAGCCGTCAAGCCCTCCAGTTGGTAACCGCAGCGGTGGGCGGGCTCGCAGTGGGTTCCGAACACGCGGCGCCGGCCGGATTGGGTGTGGTGACGCCCGGTTCGGCGCCTGTCTCGGTGTC
>JBKOWA010000020.1:0-4209 GCA_046724155.1 Actinomycetota bacterium | reverse complement strand
CGCTCGAGCACGCCGCGGTGCTGGCCCGAACGGCATCCGCGGTCCGGACCAGCGGCGGCCGAGCCGCGCTGCTGGCCAGCCTGGCCGCCTGCGCTGCCAGCCACGAGGAGATGCTGGTATGAGCCCACCGCAGCTCGCGGCCTGGTGCCGGACCGCTGACGGGCCAGCGCGGTGAGTGGCGTGCTCGAGGCGATGCAGGCCGCGCTGGCCGCCGAGCACGCGGTGATCTTCGGGTATGCGGTGGCCGGCGCGCACCTCGCCGGCGCCGACCTGACCGCCGCCCGCGAGGCCGACGCGGCGCACCGGGACCGCCGGGACGCGCTCGCCACGGCGATCCGGGGCCGCGGCGCCGATCCCGTGACCGCCGAGCCGGCGTACCGGCTGCCCTTCCCGGTGACCGGCCGCCTCCAGGCGGTGCGGCTGGCCGCGACGCTGGAGGAGGGAACGGCCGCAGCCTGGCGGTACCTGGTAGCCGCGGCCGACAACGCGGACCTGCGCGGGACCGCCGTCGCCGCCCTCACCGACGCCGCGGTGCAGGCCACCCGGTGGCGGCGCCGCTACGACCCGGTGCATGCCGCGGTGCCGTTCCCCGGCCAGCCGGCCTGAGTCTGTTGCGGCTCAGCGCGCCGGCCGGGTCGGCTCGTCCGACCGCCAGCGGTCGATGATCGGCAGCAGGTCCATGAGGTGCTCGATCACCGCATCGGGGACGCCCTGGGTGTGGCCGAGCTGGTACTCCGGGATGTCACTGTGCGGCACATGCACAGCGCGCATCCCGACCGCCTGTGCGCCGTACACGTCCTCGAAGAGCCGGTCCCCGACGTAGACCGCGCGGGACGGGTCGGCCACCGACAGCGCGTGCAGCGCGGCAGCGAACGCCTCCGGGTGCGGCTTGGCCCACGGCAGCTCGCTGGAGTACACCGCGGCGTCGATCAGGTCGAGCACGCCGTCCCGGGCGAAGATCTGGTCGTGCTCGGCCCGGGGCCACAGCGTGTTGGACAGCACCCCCACCTTGATGTGACGCTCCCGCAGCTCGTGGAAGAGCGGCTTGACCTGCGGGTCGGTGTGGGTGTGCGGCTCCCAGAACCGGAACAGCCGGGTCACGGCATGCCGCCCGATCTCGTCCTCGGCCTCGGTCAGCTCCGCCATCGCGAACACTTCGTCCAGCGTGGCCGCCACGTGCTCGATCCGGGCCCGGTCCCACAGCGCCGTCTCCGCGGCCAGCAACCGGCTGGCGAACTCCTCGACCCGGTGCGGGTCGAGGACCCTCGCGACGTCCCGCCAGCCCACCCGGATGTCCACGGTGTGCCAGGGGGTGAGCGTGCCGCCCCAATCAAAAATCACCGCATCCACGCCCATGGGTAGCATCCTGTCACCTGACGCACACGTTCCGCTTGGAGGTCGGCCGCCCTCACCGGATCAGGCCGGCCCTCTCACCGGATCGGGCCGCCCCCGCACCGGATCAGCGGTGGTCGGCCAGCTCCAGGTGGTGGTCCGTACCGCCCGGGCCGTCCGGGTCGGCGTGCACGGTGGCGGCCGACAGCCGGGGCAGCTCGTGGATGAGCCGGTGCTCGGCGGCCGCCGCGATGTCGTGCGCCTGCACCACGGACAACCGGTGGTCCACCAGCACGTCCACCTCGGCGCGCAGCGCGTGCCCGATCCAGCGCACCCGCAGCGCCGCCACCCCCCGGACCCCGGGCACCTGGAGCAGCACCTGCTCCGCCCGGTCCACCAGCGCCGGGTCGACCGCGTCCATCAGCCGGTGGTAGACCTCACGGGCGGCCTGCCGCAGCACCACCAGGATCGCCCCGGTGATGAGGATGCCGACGAGGGGGTCGGCCAGCCGCAGCCCGGCCCACACGCCGGCCGCGCCGAGCAGCACCGCCAGCGAGGTGAACCCGTCGGTGCGGGCGTGCAGCCCGTCGGCCACCAGCGCGGCGGAACCGATCTGCCGGCCCACCGTGATCCGGTACCGCGCCACGATCTCGTTGCCGGCGAACCCGACCAGCGCCGCCCCGGCCACCAGGCCCAGCTGGTGCACGTCCTGCGGGTGGACCAGCCGGCGCACCGCCTCGTACCCGGCCGCCGCCGAGGACGCGGTGATCACCACCACCACGGCGATGCCGGCCAGGTCCTCGGCCCGCCCGTACCCGTAGGTGAACCGGCGGTTGGCCGCGCGCCGGCCGACCGAGAACGCGACCGCCAGCGGCACCGCGGTCAGCGCGTCCGCCAGGTTGTGCAGGGTGTCACCGAGCAGGGCGACCGAACCGGACACCGCCACGATGGCCGCCTGCACCGCCGCGGTGAGCATCAGCACGGCGAAGGAGATGGCGAGGGTACGCATCCCGCGGCGGCTGGTCTCCAGCGCCGAGTCGGTCCGGGAGGCCGGGTCATGGCTGTGCGGGGTGGCGGCGTGCCGCAGCCAGCCGAGCGGCCCGCGCGAGGGACCGTGGTCGTGCCCGTGCTGCTGGTCATGCCCGTGGTCGTGGTCCTGCCCATGGTTGTGGTCTTGGCCGTGGTGGTGTCCCCGATCCGGCCCGTCGTCGTGATGCCGTCCGTGGTCGTGCCGGTGATGGTGATCCTCGTCGGGGCTGTGCTGGTGGGGTTCGCGCAGGTGCTCGGTCACAGGTTGATCGTGGCAGCCGGCGACGGTGACGGCACCCGGCATCGCCTTGGGGGACGCATGAGCGGTCGAGCGGTCAGCCCACCCGGGCGGCGACCGCGCCGGCCAGGTCGGTCACCGGGACGTCCGCACGGTCGCCGGTGCGCCGGTCCCGCAGCTCGACCAGCCCCTCGGCGGCCCGCCGGCCGACCACCACGGCCAGCGGCATCCCGAGCAGCTCGGCGTCGGTGAAGCGGACGCCGGCGGACAGCCCCTCGCGGTCGTCGAGCAGGACATCCAGCCCAGCCGTGGCCAGCTCCCCGGCCAGCCGCTCCGCCAGCGCCGGCTGCTCCCCCCGCCCCACCCCGATGATGTGCACCTGGTACGGCGCGACCGCCGGCGGCCAGGCCAGCCCGGCGCCGTCGTGGTGCTGCTCGGCGATGACGGCCACCAGCCGGGACAGCCCGATGCCGTAGCTGCCCATCACCAGCCGGGTCGGCGCGCCGTCCGGCCCGAGCACGTCCAGCCCGAACGCGTCGGCGTAGGTGCGACCGAGCTGGAAGATGTGCCCGACCTCGACCGCCCGGTCCACCGCCAGCGGGCCGCCGCACCGCGGGCACGGGTCGCCATCGCGGACCGCGGCCACCGGGTGGTACGCATCGACGGTGAAGTCCCGCCCGGCCAGCACGTTGCCGGCGTGCCGGTCCGGGGCGTTCGCGCCGGTGATCCACGCGGTGCCGGCGGCAACCGCCGGGTCGGCCCAGTACGGGACGTCCGCCGGCAGCCCCTGCGGGCCGACGTAGCCGCGCACCAGGTCCGGCCGGGCCGCGAAGTCCTCCTCGGTGAGCAGCTCGACGCCGGCCGGCGCCACCGCGGTGGCCAGCCGGGCCAGGTCCACCTCGCGGTCGCCGGGCACGCCCACCGCGACCACCTTCCCGTCCACCCGGACCAGCAGGTTCTTCAGCACCGCCGAGGCGGGCACGCCGAGCAGCGCGCACAGGGTCTCGATGGTGGGCGTGCCGGGCGTGTCCAGTACGGCCATCGGCTTCGCCGAACGGCCCGTTGTGGTCGGGTCCAGAACTCCCGGGTTGGCGGAGCCGGTCTCGGCCACCTCGGTGTTGGCCGCATACTCACACCGCCGGCAGGCGACGAAGGTGTCCTCGCCGACCGGCGTCGGGGCCAGGAACTCCTCACTGTCCGAGCCACCCATCGCGCCGGAGAACGCCCGCACCACCCGGGTGCGCAGCCCCAGCCGGTCGAAGATCCGCTGGTACGCGGCCCGGTGCGCGGCGTAGGCGGCGGCCAGCCCGGCGTCGTCCAGGTCGAAGGAGTAGGAGTCCTTCATCAGGAACTCCCGGCCGCGCAGCAGCCCGGACCGCGGCCGGGCCTCGTCCCGGTACCTGGTCTGGATCTGGAACAGCACCAGCGGCAGCTCCCGGTACGAGGACAGCTCGGCCCGGGCCAGCAGCGCGAACAGCTCCCCGTGGGTCGGGCCGGGCGGGAGTGCCGACCAGCGCCGGTCGCGCAGCCGGAACAGCCGGTCCCCGTACACCGCGACCCGGCCGGTCTGCTCATACGACTCGGCTGGCACGAACGCGGGAAACCGCACC
>JBKOWA010000571.1:0-3030 GCA_046724155.1 Actinomycetota bacterium | reverse complement strand
CTGTTGTACCGGGCCGTCACCACCCCGACCACCACATCGTCGGACTCCCGCCGCACCGGCGCCCCGCTCATCCCCCGCAACAGATCCTTGGCCGAGAACCGGCCCAACGGCACCGCATCCTCACGGGTGGCCGTGCCCGCCCACTCCCCCAACGCATGCCACCACCGCGGCGGAGCAGCCTCGCCCTCCAACACACCATGCCCCGTCACCACGACCCGGGCGCCCAGCTGCTGCGACTCCGTCGCCGCCAGGCCGGCCACCGGCTCCGGAAGCGACCGGTCGCACGCCAGCACCACCAGATCCCGCAGCTCGTCAACCGCGACCACCCGCGCCGACGCGGCCGGCACCCCACCCGGAGGCAGACCATCCACCGGGACCGCATCGCCGACCGCCTGCCCGCCGGCCTCCACCACCACATGCCAGGCCGTCACCAGCACCCCGGGCCGCACCTGGAAACACGTCCCCACCGGCGCACCCGAGCCGTCCAACACCCGACCCAGATACCCCGGCACGCCCCCGCCGACAGCCACAACGCCCCCAACCGGTGACCAGCGTAGGAAGATCTCTCGATCTTTACCATCCTGCGGCCATCGTCGCAGGTCATGCTCCTGCCATGCCGAGGAACCCGAAAGGACACCCGACCTCACGACCCACCGGCTCACGGTCCCGTGATCGTGCGATACTCATGGCCATGTCGCGACAGTCGATCTTCGACTTCGCTGGCGGCGAGCCGGCGTTCCGCGCGCTTGCAGCTGCGCATCATGAGCGTTGCCTGCAGGATCCGGTGCTGAACCACCCGTTCTCGCATCCCGGTCACCCGCAGCACGTGCAGAGGTTGGCAAGCTACTGGGCCGAGGTCTTCGGCGGCCCGGCCCACTACTCGAAGTCCTGCGGTGGGCATTCGGCGATGCTCGGCATCCACGCCGGCCAGGGCGCGGACGCGGACCTGGGCGAACGTTTCGTCCGGTGCTTCGTGCAGGCGGCTGACGACGCGGGCCTTCCCGACGACGCGGAGTTCCGGGCCAGCCTGCGGTCCTACATGGAGTGGGCGGTGCGGGAGGTGCTCTCCTACTCCCCGCCCGGCGCCCAGGTGCCGGCGGACCTGTCCGTGCCCCGCTGGTCCTGGGACGGGCTGCACGACAACGACACCGCGTAGGTTACCGCTGGAAGGTGCCCCAGCGTGGACGGCGGCGAGAAGAAGCCGGCGGCTTGTTGCATCCAGCCGAACTCCTGGCGGGTGATCGGGAGTCATGGCCAGGGGGGTGATGCTTCCCGTTCGGCCTGGACGGTCGGTTGTCGTGACGGTCGCCCGGGGCGGCGGCTGCGTACCAGGAGCGCAGCACCCATTGCGGCAAAAGCCAGGTCACGCACGGCGACGGAAGCCAGTTGTGTGACCGGTGGCAGCGCATTGGTGACCGCAACCAGCACCATACCCATGATCAGCCCGAGCCCGGTCCAGCGCGGCAACACGCCCGCGCGGTAAACGGCGAGTCCGAAACCAATGCCGGCCAGGATCATGAGGATCCCGTGGACGGTGAACCATATACCGAACCGGTCCTGCACGGCAGGCAGGTCAGGGACGTGCTCTATCAGGGCGACGACGACCGTGCTGGTGAAGAACACGAACACGTAGGCATAGGACACTGCGCTGATCAGTCCGAGCCGCCCGATCGGCGGTCGCTGCACGGCATACAGGCCGATCACCATGAACGGGACGGCCGCCTCGGCCGCATAGGTCAGCGCGAGTTGGCCGGTCGAGAAACCGCCGGTGGCGAATTCGATCACATCGGAGAGCAGGTACAGCAGCGAAAACCCGACCGCGACCGCACCCACCAATACCTGGATGCCCCCAGGTCGCTCGGTCCTGCCGTTCATCTCGGCAAATCACCCACCCTCCTTGCCTGTCCCATTGTCTGCGGTGCCGGATGCGCCATCCATGACCGCCGCCTGTGATAGTTGACACTGAAATGGATCTTCGCAGTGAACTGGACGCTGACCTTCGCGCGACTTCCAGCGATAGTCGTCACTCGCTCAAGCTGTCTGTCACCTCGTGGAATCGTTGGCCGTGCCACTGCAGATGGATCGTGACAGTGGCTGGCCGGCGAGCCGGGCGGTGATGCCGGCGTTGAAGTTGGGGCATTGCGTGATGTCCTTGTGGGGGCAGCGCAGCCCGTGGCTGATGGCTTCGCGGGCGGCCTGCGCCCTGGCGATCTGCTCATCAAGTTCCGCGAGCTTGCGCTGCGCGAGCTGCCTCCAGCCAGGCGAGCCCGCGCACGATGCCATGAGGGCTTTCTGCTCGGCGAGGGTGAACCCCGCGTCGCTGTAGAGCAGGATGGCGGCGACGAGCCTGGCCGCCGATTCAGGATAGCGGCGCTGCCCGGAGATCCTGGCCGGTGGGGGGAGCAGGCCGAGTTCTTCGTAGTAGCGCAGAGCCGAGGCCGTGACGCCCGCGCGGCGGGCCAGCTCGCCGATGGTGAGCAGGCAGCCGGGCGTGTTGACTTCAGGTGCACTTGAAGGCGTTGACTGCCGGCCATGGGAACACGACATGAGGGAAGCATGACACGGGCAGTGCGGCAGGTGGTGACCGCAGCCGTCGAGCGCGGGGTCGCGAGTGCCGGGATAGCCGCCGTGCGCGCCCTGGACCGCGACGTCATCGGCCAGGGCCATCATCCCCACGGCGCGGCTGGGAGCGTGACCGGCTGGGTGTTTGCCCACCGCCCGTCCAACCGGCAGCGCAACCGCTGGGTGGTGTCGCTGCTCGGTGTGCAGCCCGCCGACAAGGTCCTTGAGATCGGCTTCGGCCCCGGCCTCGCGGTCGCGGAACTGGTCCGCGCCGGCGCAGGTCACGTGTACGGCATCGACCATTCCGGCGTGATGCTCCGGCAGGCATCCAGGCGCAACGCCGCCGCCATCCGGGCCGGCCGGGTCACCCTGATCAACGCCTCGGCCGATCAGCTCCCGGCAGCTCTCGACGGCCCCTTCGACGCCATCCTCGCCGTCAACTCCCTCGGGTTCTGGCCCGCGCCTGCC
>JBKOWA010000235.1:0-2815 GCA_046724155.1 Actinomycetota bacterium | reverse complement strand
GACGACGACTCCTGGTACGTGGTGCGCAACACGCCGGGCGTGACCGGCTTCGTCGGCTCCGGGGCCAAGCCGACCCCGCTGTCCGAGAAGGAAGTCGCCAAGATCCTCGAGACCAAGCCGGTCGAGAAGCTCAAGCCGCGGGTCGAATGGCAGGTCGGCGAGTCGGTCACCGTGACCTCCGGTCCCTTCGCCCAGCTGCCCGGCTCGATCGCCGAGATCAACGCCGACCAGCAGAAGCTCAAGGTGCTGGTGTCGATCTTCGGCCGGGAGACGCCGGTCGAGCTCTCGTTCAACCAGGTGTCCAAGATCTAGCCGCTAGGCGTGCCCAACGCCGAGTGAAAGCAGAGAGACAGAGCATGCCTCCCAAGAAGAAGATCGCCGCCGTCATCAAGCTGCAGATCAACGCCGGCGCCGCGACACCCGCTCCGCCGGTGGGCCCGGCGCTCGGCCAGCACGGTGTCAACATCATGGAGTTCTGCAAGGCCTACAACGCCGCCACCGAGTCGCAGCGGGGCAACGTCGTGCCGGTGGAGATCACCGTGTACGAGGACCGCTCGTTCACCTTCGTCACCAAGACCCCGCCGGCCGCCAAGCTGCTGCTGAAGGCCGCGGGTGTGGAGAAGGGCAGCGGCGAGCCGCACAAGACCAAGGTCGCCACGGTGACCCGGGACCAGGTGAGGGAGATCGCGGCGCAGAAGCTCGCCGACCTGAACGCGTACGACGTGGACCAGGCCGAGAAGATCATCGCCGGCACCGCCCGGTCGATGGGCATCGCCATCCGGGACTGAACCCCGGCCGGCCGGTGGGCACTCGACCGGCCGGCTGCCGGAGGTGCCCCGGCGCGTCGGGCGCCGTTTGCCCGGCGACCCGCGCCGGTCAATGAACCGTGGGAGGGTCCGGCCAACGAGCCGGGCCCGCCGAACCACAAGGAGGTGCGCGTGAAGCGCAGCAAGAACTACCGCAGGGTGGCGGACCTGGTGGAACGTACCCGGCTGTACAGCCCGCTGGAGGCGGCGCGGCTGGTCAAGGAGACCTCGCCCACCAAGTTCGACGCGACCATCGAGGTGGCGCTGCGCCTCGGCGTGGACCCGCGCAAGGCGGACCAGATGGTGCGCGGCACGGTCAACCTGCCGCACGGCACCGGCAAGACCGCCCGGGTGATCGCCTTCGCGGCCGGGGACAAGGCCGTGGAGGCCGAGTTGGCCGGCGCCGACGCCGTGGGTTCGGACGACCTGGTGGCCCGGATCCAGGGCGGCTGGCTGGACTTCGACGCCGCCATCGCCACCCCGGACCAGATGGCCAAGGTCGGCCGGATCGCGCGGATCCTCGGGCCGCGCGGCCTGATGCCGAACCCGAAGACCGGCACGGTCACCATGGACGTGGCCAAGGGCGTGCAGGACATCAAGGGTGGCAAGATCAACTTCCGGGTGGACAAGCAGGCGAACCTGCATTTCGTGATCGGGAAGGCCAGCTTCCCCACCCAGAAGCTGGTGGAGAACTACGCCGCCGCGCTGGACGAGGTGCTGCGGGCCAAGCCGTCCGCAGCCAAGGGCAGGTACCTGAAGAAGGTCAGCTTCACCTCGACCATGGGCCCGGGCGTCCAGGTGGACCCGAACCGCACCCGTAACCTGCTCGCCGAGGACACCGCGGCGTCCTGAGGTCCGGGCGGAAGCTGGCGGCCAGGGGCGGCCCCGCGGTAGCGCGGTGCCGGCCCTGGCCGCATGTCGGGCCATCCGGGGAGGGGCGTTGCGGGTCGCGGCCGGATGCCCCGGTCAGAGCCGAAGCTCCGGTCTGAGAAGGATTGGTAGAGCTGGGGCCGGCGGCCGGGTCACCATGGTGCGGTGCTGCCGATGCTGCCCTGGACCGGGCTGAGCCCGCGGCGCCGCCTGTTGCTCGGCGCCGTCGCCCTGCTGCTGGTCGCTCTGGTGGCGACCCTGGTGGTCCGGGTCGTCGGGACCGGGCGGCCGGGCGCGGCGCCGGCTCGGCCCGGGCCGGTGCTGCTGGTGCCGGGGTACGGCGGCAGCCGGGAGTCGCTGAGCGCGCTGGCCGGCCGGATCCGGGCTACCGGGCGTACCGCCGAGGTGATCACTCTTCCCGGGGACGGCACCGGTGACCTGGTCGTGCAGGCCGAGGCACTGGCGGCGGCGGTGACCCGGGCGGTGGCCGGCGGGGCCGGGTCGGTGGACATCATCGGCTACTCCGCGGGCGGCGTGGTGGCCTGGGTCTGGCTGTCCCGGCACGGCGGCGCGCGGCTGGTCCGGCGGGTGGTGACCCTGGGCGCCCCCATGCACGGCGCCCGGCTGGCGGCGCTGGCCTCGTGGCTGGGCACCGATTTGTGCCCGGTCGCCTGCCAGCAGCTCGTCCCGGGCAGCAGCCTGCTCGCCGACCTGGACCGCGCACCGGTGCCGGCCGGGCTGCCCTGGCTGTCGCTGTGGACGGCCAACGACGAGACCGTCACCCCGCCGGACTCGGCCCGGCTGGCCGGCGCCACCAACGTGGAGCTCCAGGCGGTGTGCGCCGACGAGACGGTGCAGCACGGCGGACTGCCCACCGACCCGCTGGTCACCGGCCTGGTGCTGCGCGCGCTGGCCGCCGCCCCGCTGGCCGCCCCCACCGCGGCCGACTGCGCCACCCTCCGCCGCGAGGGCCGCGGGTAGGATCGGTCAACTTGGGGTCCGGCCGGCGCGCCTGGGAAAGGCGCAATTTCAGGGGTGCGCCGTGCCTGCCGGCCGCGTGGCTGGCGACGCCGCGAGCTGAGCCTTCTTCGCGGTCACTCGACGGGGTGATCAGAGCGGCATATGATCGGCGCCTGGCG
>JBKOWA010000072.1:0-3700 GCA_046724155.1 Actinomycetota bacterium | reverse complement strand
CAGCGTTGGGTCGATGTCCGGAGGTTGCGGAGGTTGTCGTGGATCTGGTCGGCGTCGGGGAGGCCGAGTTCGGTGTAGATGGTCAAGGCGTGTTGCCAGTGGTGGCGGGCCTGGTCGGGGTGGCCGAGGGTGTGGTGGGCGTGGGCGAGGCCGTCGTGGGCGCGGGCGGCGTCGGTGGGCTGGTCGAGGTCGCGGGCCAGGGTGAGGGCCTGCCGGTGGTGGGTGAGGGCGTGGTCGGGGTGGCCGGTGGCGTGGTGGGTGCGGCCGAGTCCGAGGTGGCCTTCGACCTGGTAGTTGCGGTAGCCGGTCTCGCGGGCGAGGTCCAGGACCTGCCCGAAGCAGTCGGCCGCCGGGCCGTGCCGGCCCTGCAAGTGGTGGACCCGGCCGAGGCCGTTCAGCGCGGTGAGTTCGCCGTTCCGGTGGCCGACGGCCCGGGCGGCCTGCAGGGCCTGCGTGTGGCAGTCGGCGGCCGGGCCGTACCGGCCCTGCACGGCGTGGACCCGGCCGAGGCCGTTCAGCGCGTCGAGTTCGCCGTACCGGTTGCCGACGGCCCGGGCGGCCTGCAGGGCCTGGGTGAGGCAGCCGGCGGCCGGGCCGTACCGGCCCTGCACTCGGTGGACGTAGCCGAGGCCGATCAGCGCGTCGACTTCGCCGGTCCGGTGGCCGACGGCCCGGGCGGCCTGCAGTGCCTGGGTGTGGCAGTCGGCGGCCGGGCCGTACCGGCCCTGCGTGTAGTGGACCCGGCCGAGGCCGATCAACGCGTCGAGTTCGCCGGTCCGGTGGTCGACGGCCCGGGCGATCTGCAGTGCCTGGGTGAGGCAGTCGGCGGCCGGGCCGTACCGGCCCTGCACGTGGTGGGTGCGGCCGAGGTTGTTCAGGGCGGTGGTACGGGCGGCGGTGTCGCCGGTGGCCTCGGCCGCGGCCAGCGCGTCTTCGTGCAGGGCGCGGGCGGCGGTGTAGTGGCCGCGGGTGTCCAGGTGGCGGCCCAAGGTGGTGGATTGGTGGGTGGTGTGTTCGGGCCGGGACCCGGTGGCGTGACCGGCGGTGGCGAGCAGGTTGGCGTGTTCGGCCTCCAGCCAGGCCAGCGCCGCCGGCTGGTCGGACAGCGACGGGGTGGAGGTGGTGGCCGGGCGGGGAGGCCGGGGCAGGTGGCCGGCGTCGTGCGGGTAGGCGAGGGTGGCCGCCGCGGTGGCGGTGTGGGCGTAGTGGTCGTAAAGCCGATCCAACGCGTCCCGCCGGTCGGTCTCAGGGCTCAGTGTGTGGGCCACGGTGGTGGCGTAGGCGCGGATCAGGTCGTGGAACCGGTACCGGCCCGGCGCGGGCTGGCCAAGGAGGTTGACCTGCTCCAGCGCGTGCAGCAGCCGCCCGGCCCGGTCGGCGGTGGTGTGCAGCAGCGCGGCGGTGGCGTACGGCTCATGGTCCACGCCGGGGTGCAGCCCGAGCACGGCGAAAGCGTGCCGCTGCTCGGCGGGCAGCTGGTCGAACGACACCGTGAACGCCGCCCTGACGCTGCGTTCACCATCATCGAACTCGGCAAGCCGGTCATGGGAGTCGCGGAGCTTGGTCAGCAGGTCCGGCCCGGTCCAGGACCTGCTGGTCCGCAGCAGGGCGGCGGCGATCCGCACCGCCAGCGGCAGCAGCCCGCACGCCCGCACGATCGCCTCGACCGTCTGCTGGTCGCCGGGGTCGCGGCCGGGGCCGACCACCGCCCGAAACAGCCCTACCGCCTCCTCCACCGGCAGGACATCCAGGCTCAGGTGGTCGGCATCGTCCAGACCGGCCAGCCGGCGGCGGCTGGTCACCATGACCAGACAGGTCGGCGTGCCCGGCAGCAACGGCCGGACCTGCGCCTCGTCGCGAGCGTTGTCCAACACCACCAGGACCCGGCGGCGGGCCAACACGCTGCGGTACAACCCCACCCGGGCATCCAGATCGGACGGGATCTGCGGGCCGGGCACCCCCAGCCCACGCAGCAGAGTCTCCAACGCCGCGGCCGGGTCGGTCGGGGCACGGCCGCTGTAGCCGTGCAGGTCCACAAACAACGACCCGTCCGGGTAGCGGCCCTGCTCGCTCACACGGTGAGCAGCCAACACGACCAGCGCAGTCTTACCGATCCCCGCCATCCCATCCACCGCCGAAACCACCAACGTCCGCGCGGCGCCGTCCTCCGCAGGCTGCAGGAGGCGGGTGAGCTCCTCCTGCCGGCCGGTGAAGTACCGGGCAGCGGCCGGGAGCTGGTTCGGCACCGGCCACCCAGCCTGCGCCGGTCGGGCCGCCGCCGCGGCACCAAGACCCGGGTCCAGCTCGGCCAACTCGGCGACCAGCCGAGCCAGATCCGCGCTGGCATCCCGATGCCGCAACCGGCGGAACTGGCACCGCCCCAGCGCGGCGAGATCATCCGGCAGGTCGGCCTCGGTAGGCATCTCGGCGCCCTCGGTCAATACCGGGATCACCCGCACCCCCGCGGCGAACGCCTCCGCCAACTCCCGCCGGATCCAGTCGGCCGGGTCATCGATCCGGCGCCCACCACCCGAAGACTCCGCCGCCAACCACCGGGTGCCGATCACCGCCAGCACTACCCGCGCCTGCCGCACCCGGCCCAGGAGCTGCACCACGTAGTCCGCGCCGGCCGGGATCGACTCGCTGTCCAGGAACACCAGCTCCGGGCCGAACCGGCGGGACAACTCCGCGTGCAGCAACGCCCCGTAGCTGTGGCTGTCCTCGCCCCGGTAGTTGATGAAGATCCCACCCTGCACCAGCTCACCTCCCGCGGCACACCACAGACAAACCGTAGCCAGATCACCGCCACCGACACCGGCCGGCAGCTCTTCGGCCAGGAAATGTCCAGGAGCGTCCGACGGAACGGCCGGCTCCCTGCCGCCGACAGCCGGATTCTTGATGCACAACGTGCCGACTGCCGGGGCTGTCAGCTGCAGGTGCTCCGCGGACCGGCGGAGCCCGCGACAACGTTCCCTCCGGTTGATCGGGGAACCCGGACGGACTGCGGCACTCGGGGGTTGGGTTAGGCGGGTGGTGATCTTGCGGGATGGTTACGGAGTGTAGTGTAACGCCAGCCCTCTAGCAGGTTGGTACCCCGTACCGGAACGTGGCAGTGCTGCCGGTCCGGGTGTCGCTGCGGACGAACCGGAGGGTGACACATGTCGGGCCGGGAACCAGGATGCCGCCGGGGTACCTGGCGGGCCGGCCGTCGGCCGGGCAGGCGCCGACCCGGACCTGCCTGCTCGGACCGTGCGGCACCGGCGGGGCCAGCGGGTTGCCGCCCCCGGCCCAGGTGCCGAAGTCGGTGTAGTACAGCCAGGCGCGGGCCGGTGACACCACCGACACGGAGGTCTCCGGCGCCGCCTGCGGCGTCAGGTAGAGGAACGCCGTGACGAACCGGAACAGCCGGCCGCCCGCGGAAACCGGCCCGATGTCCGGCAGCGCGCCCCAGCCGTCGGACGCGAGGCCCTCAACATGCAGGAAGGTGGGCGCCGGCGCCGCGATGCTGCGGACCGCGTCGGCGCAGCAGCACGATCGACCGCGGCTCCAGCGGCATCGTCGCGGTCGGGGTGCCGCCGGCCGCGCTGGCGCCCACCGGTTCGCCCGGCTCGCCGGCCACCGAGCCATCGCTGGAGCCACCGCCGGGACCGTCGGCCGGACCCGCGGCGGGAGCGCCCCCGCCGCCACAGCCGGGCAGCAG
>JBKOWA010000313.1:0-2579 GCA_046724155.1 Actinomycetota bacterium | reverse complement strand
TGACCGCCGGATATGATCCCAGCCATTCTAACCGTCAACCGATCGCGGATGACAGCATAGTCCCAGCCGCAGCCCCCCGTGGACCGGGCTGTCCCGGACACACATGACATCGCGGGAGCCTCCGCACCATTTCGTGCGAAGACCCCGGAACGATCCCTGGCCGCGCTGACCGCCACCACGCTGGCCGCCGCGACCTGCGCCCTGCCGCTGGGCCGCCGGCCGGCACCCCGACCGGATCCCGCTGCCTGGCCCGCGGCCGCCGCCCGGGGCGGTCCGGGGCAGTCTCGGCTAGCGTCGGGGAATGCCTGCCACCCACGTCGACCGGCGGGATCGGCTGCGTGCCGTGCTCCGCGACCGCGGGCTGGACGCCGCGCTGGTCAGCGACCTGGTCAACATCCGCTACCTGACCGGCTTCACCGGCACCAACGCCGCCCTGCTGGTGCTGGCCGACGGACCCGGGCCCGATCCCGGGGTGTTCTGCACCGACGGCCGGTACGACCTCCAGGCGGACGAGGAGGTCCCCGAGATGGAGCGGGTGCTGGACCGGACCAGCGCGCCGGCGCTGGCCGCCCGGGCCGGCCGGTACGGCGTCCGCGCCCTCGGCTACGAGTCCCACCACGTGACCGTGGACGGGCTCGCGGCGCTGACCGGAGCCGCCGGGTCCGATGCCGCGGGCACGGTCCGGATGGCCAGCCTGGAGCGGGCGGTCGAGCAGCTCCGGCTGGTCAAGGACCACGGTGAGATCGAGGATCTGCGCCGGGCCTGCGCCATCGCCGACCAGGCGCTGGCCGAGCTGGTCGCGGCCGGCGGCATCCGCGCCGGCCGCACCGAGCGGGAGGTCGGCCGGGACCTCGACACCCGGATGCTGGACCTCGGCGCGCACGCGCCCAGCTTCGCCACCATCGTCGCCGCCGGGCCGAACTCGGCGATCCCGCACCACCGCCCGGCCGACCGCGAGCTGGCCACCGGCGACCTGGTCAAGCTGGACTTCGGCGCCGAGCACGCCGGCTACCACTCCGACATGACCCGGGTGTTCGTGCTCGGCGAGCCGGCCGGCTGGCAGCGGGAGATCCACGAGCTGGTCCGCGCCGCCCAGCAGGCCGGCCGGGAGGCGCTGGCGGTGGGCGCCGACGTGGTCGAGGTGGACCGGACCGCCCGGCAGGTGATCGAGAAGGCCGGGTACGGCCCGCAGTTCAGCCACGGGCTGGGGCACGGCGTCGGGCTGGAGGTCCACGAGGCGCCGACGCTGTCCCCGCTGGGCGCCGGTACACTCGCCGAGCTGACGCCGGTGACCGTGGAGCCAGGTGTGTACCTCGCCGGCCGGGGCGGCGTCCGCATCGAGGACACGCTCGTGGTCCGCGCCGACGGCCCGGAGCTGCTCACCCTCACCGGCAAAGACCTCGTAGCGCTGTAGGAGCAGAGAACATCGTGGCCACCACCAACGACCTGAAGAACGGGCTGGTGCTCAACCTCGACGGCCAGCTGTGGACCGTCGTGGACTTCCAGCACGTCAAGCCCGGCAAGGGCGGCGCCTTCGTCCGCACCACGCTGAAGAACGTGCTGTCCGGCAAGGTGGTGGACAAGACGTTCAACGCCGGCGTGAAGGTCGACACCGCCACGGTCGACAAGCGGAACATGACCTACCTGTACCGCGAGGGCGACGACTACATCTTCATGGACGCCGAGACCTACGACCAGCTGCCCGTGCCGGCCGGGACGGTCGGCGAGGGGGCCAACTACCTGCTGGAGAACGCCGAGGTGCTGGTCGGCCTGCACGAGGGCAACCCGCTGTACGTGGAGCTGCCGACCAGCGTCGAGCTGGTGGTCGAGTACACCGAGCCGGGCCTGCAGGGTGACCGGTCCACGGGTGGCACCAAGCCGGCCCGGCTGGAGACCGGCGCCGAGATCCAGGTCCCGCTGTTCCTGTCGACCGGCGAGAAGGTCAAGGTCGACACCCGCGACGGCCGGTACCTCGGCCGGGTCAACTGACCGGCCGGTGACCGCCCGGAGCAAGGCCAGGAAGCGCGCGCTCGACCTGCTGTACGAGAGCGACCTGCGGCAGACCGACCCGGTGGCGACGGTGGGCGAGCGGGTGGCTCGCGCGGACCCGCCGGTGCCGGCCTACGCGGTCGAGCTGGTCGAAGGGGTGAGCGGGAACCGGGCCCGCATCGACGAGATCATCTCGGCCTATGCCGAGGGCTGGACCCTGGACCGGATGCCGACCATCGACCGCAACGTGCTGCGGATCGGCGTCTACGAGCTGCTGTGGCGGGAGGACATCCCGGATGTGGTGGCCATCGACGAGGCGATCGAGCTGGCCAAGTCGCTGTCCACCGAGGACTCGCCGCGGTTCGTCAACGGCGTGCTGGCGCGGATCCTGCGCAGCCGACCGGTGGTGACCTAGGGCCGCTGCGGTGACCCAGGCCCCGTGGTGGCGGGGGACACGGCCGTGACCCCGGGGCGCCGCATCAGCGGGTCAGGTCGGGCTGGAGCTGGTGTCCATCCCGCGGGCGTCGGCGGACAGCACTCCCCACTCGATGAGCCGGTCGGTCAGCTCGCCGGGGGAGACGTCGTAGATG
>JBKOWA010000262.1:0-2014 GCA_046724155.1 Actinomycetota bacterium | reverse complement strand
CCGCACCAGACGTCTCCGCCCGCACCCCCCAGGCGACGCTCGATGCCGCCGTCGCCCACCTGCGCTCGCTGCAGCACGAGAAGGGCTGGTGGAAGGGCGAGCTCGAGACGAACGTGACGATGGACGCCGAGGACCTGCTGCTACGGGAGTTCCTCGGCATCCGGCAGCCGGCGGAGACCGCCGAGGCGGCGCGCTGGATCCGCTCCCAGCAGCGGGCGCACGGCAGCTGGGCCACGTTCCACGGCGGGCCGGCCGACCTGTCCACCACGGTGGAGGCCTGGGTGGCGCTGCGGCTTGCCGGCGACCCGGCCGGCGCGCCGCACCTGCGCCGGGCCGAGCGCTGCATCCACGCGCTGGGCGGGCTGGAGCGCACCCGGGTGTTCACCCGGATCTGGCTGGCGCTGTTCGGGCTGTGGCCCTGGGACGAGCTGCCCGAGCTGCCACCGGAGCTGGTCCTGCTGCCGCCGTGGATGCCGCTGAACGTCTACGACTTCGCCTGCTGGGCCCGGCAGACCATCGTCCCGCTGACCGTGGTGGCCTCGTTCCGGCCGGTGCGCCCGCTGCCGTTCGGCGTGGCCGAGCTGCGGACCGGGGCCCCCGCGCCGGCGTTCGACCGGCCCTGGACCTGGACCGGCTTCTTCCAGCGGCTCGACCTCGGGCTGCGCCGCTACGGCCGGCGCCCGGTGCGCGGGCTGCGGCGGCTCGCCCTGCGCCGGGCCGAGGACTGGATCCTGGCCCGGCAGGAGGCGGACGGGTCCTGGGGCGGCATCCAGCCGCCGTGGGTGTACTCGCTGCTCGCGCTGCACCTGCTCGGGCACCCGGTCGACGCCCCGGCCGTCCGGGCCGGGCTGCGCGGGCTGGACCGGTTCATCATCCGCGAGCCGACCGCGGACGACGTGGTGCGCCGGCTGGAGGCGTGCCAGTCCCCGGTCTGGGACACCGGGCTGGCGCTGACCGCGCTGCTGGACGCCGGGGTGCCGGCCGACGACCCGGCGGTGCTGCGGGCCGCCGACTGGCTGCTGGCCGAGGAGATCACGGTCACCGGCGACTGGGCGGTGCGCCGGCCCGGACTGGCCCCCGGCGGCTGGGCGTTCGAGTTCGACAACGACGGCTACCCGGACACCGACGACACCGCCGAGGTGGTGCTGGCGCTGCGCCGGGTGGCCCACCCGGAGCCGGAGCGGGTGCGGGCCGCGGTGCGCCGCGGGATGGCCTGGACCCGGGGCATGGTCTCCCGGGGCGGCGGCTGGGCCGCGTTCGACGCGGACAACACCAGCCAGCTGCCGCTGAAGCTGCCGTTCTGCGACTTCGGCGCGGTCACCGACCCGCCGTCCGCGGACGTGACCGCGCACGTCGTGGAGGTGCTGGCCGCCGAGGGGCTGGCGCACACCGCCGACTGCCGGGGCGGCGTGCGCTGGCTGCTGGCCGCCCAGGAGGCGGACGGGTCCTGGTTCGGCCGCTGGGGCGCCAACCACGTGTACGGCACCGGCGCGGTCGTCCCGGCCCTGGTCGCGGCCGGGGTGTCCACGGTGCACCCGGCCGTGCGGCGCGCGGTGGGCTGGCTGGAGAGCGTGCAGAACGCGGACGGCGGCTGGGGCGAGGACCTGCGGTCGTACCGGGACCGGGGGTGGGTCGGCCGGGGCGAGTCCACCGCGTCGCAGACCGCCTGGGCGCTGCTGGCGCTGCTGGCCGCCGGCGAGCGCTCCGCGGCGGTGGACCGTGGGGTGGCCTGGCTGGTCGGCACCCAGCGGGCGGACGGCACGTGGGACGAGCCGCAGTTCACCGGGACCGGCTTCCCCGGCGACTTCTACATCAACTACCACCTGTACCGGCTGGTCTTCCCGGTCAGCGCCCTCGGCCGGTACCTGGGAGGGCGACCGTGACGGTGACGGTCTGCGTGCCACTCGCGGTGGAGCGGCTTGCGCTGCGCGGCGCGCTGCCCGGGTGCCGGGTGCTCGGCACCGGGATGGGTCCGCGCCAGGCCGCGGCGGCCGCCCGCGCCGCCGGTCTGGGC
>JBKOWA010000352.1:0-2604 GCA_046724155.1 Actinomycetota bacterium | reverse complement strand
GGCTACGACCGCCCTTCCGTGAGAACTCCGAACACGACCGGGTCGGGGACATCCCGGAGCGTGGTGGCCAGGGTGGCGATCCGCAGCGGACCGGCGGCGAACACCGTCCAGGGACCGCGGCCGCCCGGGGCCAGGGTGAGCGGCGCGGAGCCGCCGGCGCCGGCCTTGATCATGCACTCGGCGGCGGCCCACACCCGGGTGGCCGCGGTGTCCAGCGGCTCGCCGGTCTCGGTCGCCACCAGCCGGGCCAGCGGCAGGTTGGGGCCGAGCAGGCCCTGCCAGTCGGCCTCTGACCGCGCGGCGACCGCCTCCACGTCGCAGCCGAGCGTCCCGGCGGCGGCCACCGCCAGGGTGACGCCGGCGCCGTGCGACGCGGAGATGGTGCGCCCGCCATCGGTCTCCGGCCGGCCGTCGGGCCGGTACCGGATCTCCACGCCGTGGCCGAACGCCCGGCCGGCCGCCACCGCGGTCGCCGCCCGCCGCTGCTCCATCCCGGCCGGCTCGTCCGGCCCGTGCGGCTCGACGGCCACCGCGACCTGCGCGCCGACCAGGTCGCCCAGGGTCCGCTCGAGGTAGGACCCGAGCAGCGGCGCCACCCACGGGCCGCGCCCGTCCTTCTTGCGGACCGCCTGCAGCCGCAGCCCCTCCCAGCGCTCCACGACCTCGCCGTCCGCGGAGCGCACCGCGATGTCGTAGATGTAGGTGTCGCCGTCCCGGGACCGCTCGGTGGCGCAGTACCGCAGCTCGCGCTCGGTGCCGGCCAGCTCGGCCAGCCGCTCGCCGCCCGGGTGGATCCGCTCGATCCCGGCCGGCAGCAGCGTCCCCTCCGGCACGCACACCTGGTTGCCGTGCATCAGCGCGTCCCGCATGCCCGGGTCGCCGAGCAGCAGCTCACCGGGCAGGAAGCCGGCGAACCAGTCGGGCGCGTCGAGCACCGCGACGTCGGCGTCCACGTGCCGGGCGGCGGCCCGGTGGTAGCGCCGCAGCCGCTGGAACCGCCGGCCCTGGAACAGGGTGTCGCCGTACAGCTCGGTGTCCGGGTCCAGCGGCACCACCGGCAGGCCGGCGCCGACCTGGTCCGGCGGCCCGTCCGGGGCCGGCCCGGCGCCGTACCGCAGCCGGGCCCGGAAGTGCTCGGTGGCGAACGCCGTCTCCGCGCTGCGGATGGCCACCTCGACGGTGTCGTCGTCGCTGACCGTGGCCGCCACCTGGACGGTCGTGCTGCCGTCCGGCGGGATCACGATCGGCCGCAGGAACTCGGCCTCCTCGACCACCGGCACGCCGGTCCAGCCGGTGGCCGCGGCGGCCACCTGGGTCATCGCCTCCATCCCGAACACCGCGGGGAACAGCAGGTTGCCGTCCAGCAGGTGGTCGGCCAGGTACTGGTCGGTGCCGGCGGACAGCTCCACCTCGGATACCAGCTCCACGCCGTGGTAGCGGACCAGCGGCCGCTCCACGAACCGCAGCAGCGGCAGCGTCGGGCGCTCGTGCCTGAGGGTGTCGATGCCCTCGGCCCGCCCGCTGATCACCACCGCCGTCGGGGTGCCCGGGTCCTCGACCAGCCGGCGCATGATCTGCACGCCCTGGTCGGGGCTGATCGGGATGACGCCGTCGCGGGACAGCGTCTCCACCACCGACAGCCGCTCGCCCATGCCGACCCCGGACCAGACCGACCACTCCATGCAGACCGCGCGGCACTGCGGCTGCCGGTCGGCCACCTCCCGGGTCAGGTCGGCCAGCCACTCGTTGGCGGTGGCGTAGTGCGCCTCGCCGTGCAGGCCGGCCCGGCCGATGATGCTGCCGAACGTGACCAGCAGCCGCAGCCGGCTCTCGTCGATGGCCGCCAGCACGTGCCGCAGCCCGCCGATCTTCGGCCCGAACGTCCGCTCGAACGCGGCGGTGTCCAGGCTCAGCAGCCCCGCCGGCTCGTTGCGGCCGGCGCCGTGCAGCACCCCGGTGACCGGGCCCAGCGCGGCGGCCAGCTCCTGGACCGCCCGGCTGACCTGGTCGCCGGCGGTGACGTCGGCCCGGGCGTACCGGACGGTGACCCCGCTGTCGGCCATCCGCTGCAGGTTGGCCGACAGCTCGGCGTCGTCGGCCGGGTCGGAGCGGCCGAGCACGGCCAGCTTGGCCCCGGTGTCGAGGGCCACCGCCAGCGCGCACTCGGCGGTGATGCCCTTGCCGCCGCCGGTCACCAGCAGCACGTCGTCGCTGCCCAGCGGCTGCTCGCTGCTGGTCGCCCGGACCGGCATCGCGCGCAGCACCGGCACCCGGCGGCCGCCCTGCTCGTCGTAGAACGCCTCGACGAAGCCGCCGGTCGCGGCCGTCTCGGCCACCGTCCAGGCCACCGCGTCCGGCACCGGCGGGGCGTGCACGATGCTGACCCGCAGGTGCGGTGCCTCCAGCCGCAGCGTCTTGGCCAGGCCGGCGGCCCCGCGGCCGTGCTGCAGCAGCACGAACCGGGTGCCGGCCGGGCCGACCGCGGCCGCCTGTGCGCCGGCCAGCGCCAGCCCCAGGTGCTCCTCGGAGCAGCCGTCCGGCAGGCAGACCAGCACGCCGCCGCCGACGTTCACCCGTTCCAGCGCCCGCCGCAGCGGCCCCGCC
>JBKOWA010000322.1:0-6651 GCA_046724155.1 Actinomycetota bacterium | reverse complement strand
GGCCGGGGTCTGGCCGGGCAAGCCGGGGACGGCCACCCTGCTGCTGCCGTCGGTGCGCACGGCGCCGCTGGACAGCCCGGAGCTGCCGCGGGTCGTCGCGCGGCCGGCGCCCCGGTCGGGGACCGCGCTGCTGCCCTGGACGGTCCCGGTGCTGTCGATGGATGCCGCGTCGGCGATCGCCTTCCTCGACGGGCCACCCACCGGGGTCCGGCACGGCGCGTCCCTCGGCTACCTGGCGGAGCTGGCCGCGTTCGCGCGTGGGCTGGTGGAACGCGGGCGGCTGCTGCCGGCGGTCCGCCGGGATGAGTACGGGGCGGTGGCGCACTGGCGGCCGGTGGTCACCGGACCCGATGCGGTCGCGGTGAACTCGATGGTCGCCGCCATGCCTCCGGTGTGCCGGGCCGAGCCGGGCGAGCCCGATCGGCACGAGCTGGTGATGTCGGCGCTGGGGGCATGGGTCGACTCGCTCGCCCGGGCGGCGTTGCCGGCGGGCCTCGACCTGGTGCCGGCGCGGCGCGGCCGGCCGCCGCGGAGCCTGCCCGCGGCCGAGGCATGGTTGTCGGCGTTGACCGCGCCGGACGGCCGGTTTGCCGGCGACCTGGACGGCGTGGCCGCGCTGGGTGAGGCGCTGCGGCCGTGGGACGAGTTCGGCGTCGGCCTGGTGGGTCCGGCCCGAGCGGTGTTCCGGTTGACCACGGTCGAGCCGGGCAGCGCCGACGGTCGGGACGGGGCGAACGGTCGGGACGGGGCCGACGGGTCGAGCGGCGTCGCTGACCCGGGCGGCGCAGGCGGTGAGGGGGACGGCGGGACCTCCGCCGGCGTGCGGTGGCGGGTGGAGTTCCTGCTGCAGTCGGCCGACGACCCGAGCCTGCAGGTCCCGGCCGGGCAGGTCTGGAACGACGACGGCGGCCTGCGCCGGTGGCTGGACCGCCCGCAGGAGCTGCTGCTGGGCGAGCTCGGCCGGGCCAGCCGGAGCTACCCCGAGCTGGCCGCCGGCCTGCGCACGGCCCGGCCGACCGGGCTCGACCTGGACGTCGAGGGCGCCTACCACTTCCTCAGCACGGCGGCGGCCCTGCTGGACGAGGCCGGGTTCGGCGTCCAGCTGCCGTCCTGGTGGGACCGGCGGCGCCGGCTGGGCCTCACCCTCACGGCGCGGACCCCGGTCGACGGGATCGTCGCGAAGACCGCCAAGTTCGGCCGCGACCAGCTGGTGGAGTTCCAGTGGGAGCTGGCCGTCGGCGACGACACCCTCACCGAGGACGAGATCGCGGCGCTGGCCGACGCCAAGGCCCCGCTGGTCCGGCTGCGCGGGATGTGGGTGGCGGTCGACCCCGAGCAGCTGCGCCGCGGGCTGGAGTTCCTGCGGCGCACGCCGACCGGGCGCAAGAGCGTGGCCGAGATCCTCGCGCTGGCCGCCAGCCACCCCAACGACATCGACACCCCGCTGGCGTTGAACGCGGTCCGGGCCGACGGCTGGCTGGGTGACCTGCTGGCCGGTGCCGCCGCGCAGACGCTGCAGCCGGTCGAGCCGCCGCCGGGGTTCACCGCGACGCTGCGGCCGTACCAGCAGCGCGGCCTGGCCTGGCTGGCGTTCCTGTCCTCGCTCGGGCTGGGCTGCTGCCTGGCCGACGACATGGGCCTGGGCAAGACCGTGCAGCTGCTGGCCCTGGAGGCGCTGCAACGGCAGCAGCAGCCCGACCTGCCGGCCACCCTGCTGGTGTGCCAGGTGTCGCTGGTCGGCAACTGGCAGCGGGAGGCGTCCCGGTTCGCTCCCGACCTGCGGGTCTACGCCCACCACGGGACCGGGCGGCTGACCGGCGACCTGCTGGCCGGCCGGCTGGCGGGCACCGACCTGGTGGTCACCACCTACGCCACCGCGACCCGCGACATCGACACGTTGGCCGAGCACGGGTGGCACCGGGTGGTGCTGGACGAGGCGCAGGCGGTCAAGAACAGCCTGTCCCAGTCGGCCAAGGCGGTGCGGCGGCTGACCTCCGGGCACCGGATCGCGCTGACCGGCACCCCGATGGAGAACCGGCTCGCCGAGCTGTGGTCCATCATGGACTTCCTCAACCAGGGCATCCTCGGCTCGGCCGAGCTGTTCCGGACCCGGTACGCGATCCCGGTCGAACGCTACGGCCAGACCCAGCCCGCCGAACGGCTGCGCGCGGTCACCCGGCCGTACCTGCTGCGGCGGCTCAAGACCGACCCGACGATCATCGACGACCTGCCCGAGAAGATCGAGATCAAGCAGTACTGCCGGCTGACGGCCGAGCAGGCGTCGCTGTACCAGTCGGTCGTGAACGACATGCTGGACAAGATCGAGAACTCCGACGGGATCGAACGCCGCGGCAACGTGCTCGCCGCGATGGCCCAGCTCAAGCAGGTCTGCAACCACCCGGCGCAGCTGCTGCACGACCGGTCCCCGGTCGGCAGCCGGTCCGGCAAGGTCAGCCGGCTGGAGGAGATCCTGGAGGAGATCCTCGCCGCGGGGCACCGGGCGCTGTGCTTCACCCAGTACACCGAGTTCGCCGAGCTGCTGCTGCCGCACCTGGCCGCGCGGTTCGGGCAGGACGTGGCCTACCTGCACGGCGGCACGCCGAAGAAGCGCCGCGACGAGGTGGTGGCCGAGTTCCAGTCCGGGAACGGGCCGGCGGTCTTCCTGCTGTCGCTGCGCGCCGGCGGCACCGGGCTGAACCTCACCGCCGCCAGCCATGTGCTGCACCTGGACCGGTGGTGGAACCCCGCGGTGGAGAACCAGGCCACCGACCGCGCGTTCCGGATCGGCCAGAAACGCACCGTCCAGGTGCACAAGTTCGTCTGCACCGGCACGCTGGAGGAGAAGATCGACGAGATGATCGAGGAGAAGAAGGCGCTCGCCGACCTGGTGGTCACCGACGGCGAGGGCTGGCTGACCGAGCTGTCCACCGGGGAGCTGCGCAAGGTGTTCGCGCTGTCCGAGGACGCCGTCGGTGAGTAGCAGCTGGTACCCGCCGCCGTCGCGTCCCCGCCCGGTCGAGGGCGGCCTGCAGGCCCGCAGCGGGCGCGGCCCGGTCGCCCGGACCTGGTGGTCCGAGCGGTTCATCGCCGTGCTGGAGGACATCGGCCTGGGCAGCCGCCTGCAGCGCGGCCGGAGCTACGCCCGCCAGGGCCAGGTGATCTCGCTGGACATCGACGCCGGCCTGGTCACCGCCCTGGTGCAGGGCAGCCGGGCCCGCCCCTACCGGGTCCGGATCGGCATCGCCGCCTTCGACAAGACCCAGTGGGCGCAGGCCGAACGGGCCCTGGCCGGCAACGCCTGGTACGCCGCCCGGCTACTGGCCGGCGACCTGCCGGACGGCATCGAGGACCTGTTCGCCGGGCTCGGGCTGGCGCTGTTCCCCACCGCTGCCCGGGACCTGTCCCTGGACTGCAGCTGCCCGGACCGCGCCGTCCCGTGCAAGCACCTGGCCGCGATCTTCTACCTGCTGGCCGAGTCGTTCGACGACGACCCGTTCACCATCCTCGCCTGGCGCGGGCGGGACCGCGAGGACCTGCTGGCCAACCTGCACGCCGCCCGTTCCGAGGGCCCGCCGGCCGCCGACCACGCCGAGCGCGCCGGCCGGCCGCTCGCCGACTGCCTCGACTCCTTCTACGCACGCCAGGCCGAGACCCGCCTGCCGCCACCGCCCACAGCGGCCCAGGCAGGGGCCGTGCTCGGCCAGCTCCCCGACCTGGCCCTCACCGTCCGCGGCCAGGCCCTGACCGACCTGCTCCGGCCCGCTTACCAGGCCCTCGCCGCACCCGCCGACCCGGCCGGCACCGTGCGTTCCTGAGACCGGTCCGGCGCCCGTCAGCTCCCGCCGTTGGCGTTGCCGCGCGGCTGGGGCAGCAGCCGGTAGGCGGCGAAGGCGTCGGTGGCGCCGGGTACGTCGAAGACGCCCGCGGACTGGCAGATGCGGACGGTGGCGCGGCAGATGTCGGCGATCCGGTCGAGCCCGGCGTCGCCGCCGTAGCAGTCGTGCACGACGTCGTCGGCGGTCGCGGGGTCCAGGCCGGTCAGCAGCAGCGAGCTGCGGACCGGTTCGACGTCCCAGGTCAGGCAGGCGTGGATGAGGGCGGGCAGCGTGGTGGCGACCGGCCCGCGCAGGCTCGGGTCCAGCTGCTGCCAGAGCTGGTGGAACAGGTAGGCGAAGAGCTTGTGGTGCTGCCCCTCGTCCTTGGCGTGGTCGCGGGTGAGGTCCCGCACCACGGTGAGCACCGTACGGTCCGGGGGGATCTCGTTCAGCACGGCGGTGATGAGGGTTTCGAACACCACCACCTGCAACAGCGGCGCCAGGCGCGGCGCATCGGGCAGCAGCCGTTCCGCGGTGACCGCCAGCCGGTCGACGAACCCGCCGTAGTCCCACGGCGGGACGGGGATGCCGGTCGCGGCCGCGATCTGGTCGGCCAGGTCGAGGCTGTAGAGCGAGTGGTAGCCCTCGTCGCAGTACACCTTGAACGCGTCCAGCCGGGCGGACATGGGGAGCTCGACACCCGAACGGCCGGTGGCGACCAGCTCGGCGCCCCGGTTGACGACCCGGGTCTCCAGGTGCGCGGTGGACAGCAGGAACTGGTACAGGTGGCGCACGGTCAGCTCGCGGCGTTGCTGCGGCGTGGCCCGGGCCAGCGCCTCGTGGGCGAGGTAGGGCACCAGCTGCGCGGGGAAGAACACCTTGCCGGCGTCGGTCTCGTCGTGGAACAGCCGCCGCGGACCCGACCGGACGCCGGCCGCCGCGTACCAGTTTCCGAGGTGACTCATGCCGATCTCCTTGGTGCAGTGCCCACCACCGGGCCGTCCAGCATCGAGGCCAGCCGGGCGACGCCCTCCCGGACCAGCGCCGGGTCGACGGCGTGGCAGAGCCGGAACCAGCCGGGTTCCGGCGCGCTGAAGACCGCGCCGGGCAGGATGTTCACCCGGCCCGCGTCGAACAGGCGCTGCCACAGGAGGCGTTCGGCGGCGAAGGTCGGCTGCGTCAGGCGGCCACGCAGGTCCATCCAGAGGGAGAACCCGGCGGCCGGCGGGATGTACCCGAGGCCGAGGCCGGTGAGCAGGTCGCCGGCCGCGCGCCGGGAGGCGGCCAGCCGCGCCGTGCTCTCGGCGAGAAACCGCCGCACCCACTCGGTGTCGGCGAGCAGGTCGGCCAGCAGGGCCTGGGTGTCGGTCGAGGTCGGGGCGAAGTAGGCCAGCGCCCGGGCCGCCGCCCGGACCTCCGGCTCGGTGGTGTGCAGGACGCCGACCTTCAGCCCCGGCAGGCCGAAGTCCTTGGCGAAGCCCCACACCACGTGCACCCGGCCCGGGTCGGCGCCCGGCACGCCGCCGTGCACCGCGGGGTCACGCACGCTCACGAACGGCTCGGGGCCGAACACCGAGTGGGCGTAGATCTCGTCGGCGATGACGTCGACGTCGTGCGCCCGGGCCACCCGCAGCAGCTCGCGCAGGGTCGCCGCGGTGTGCACGTGGCCCTGCGGGTTCGAGGGTGAGGTGACGGCGACCGCGCGCACGGCGACCCCGGCCCGCCGCAGCCGGTCCAGCTCCCGGTCGAGCACGGCGGGGTCGAGCGGGCCGCCGGCGCCGGTCATCGGCACCGGGACCAGCCGGGCGCCGGACCGCCCGGCCAGGTCGACGTCCAGCCCGGAGTAGTACGGCGCCGGGATGGCGATGGCCTCGCCGGGGTCGCACAGCACCGAGGCCACGATGTCCAGGGCCGCCGTCGCCCCGCTCACCACGACGAGGTCGTCGGCGTCGACCCGGGTGCGCCAGGTCCGGCCCAGCAGCGCGGCGACGGCTCCGCGCAGCTCGTCGGTGCCGTGCAGGTGCCCGTACCGGACGTCGGCCGCGGTGCGCGGCCGGGTCCCGGCCAGCAGCGGGGACAGCAGGTCCCACACCAGCCGGTTCTCGGCGGTGCCGAGGTTGACGTAACCGCCGGGGTTGGTGGCCGGGTCGTACGGGTCGGCCTCGGCGCGGAAGTGGGCCACCGCGATCGCGGGCAAGTCGGCCGCCAGCCGGGCCGCGGCACGGGACACCATCAGGCCAGGCTCTCGACCGGCGGACCCACCGAACGGCCCGCGTCCCCGCCGGCAAGCAGGCCGGGATGCACGCCCAGCCCCATGGACGCGTCGATCACCGCGCCGTGCAGGATCACGGCATCCCGGCCGGTCAGCCACCAGACGACCGCGGCGACCTCCGCCGGCTGCAGCAGCCGCCCGCCGGGCAGCCGCGCCTCCAGCGCGCTGCGCTGCGCCGGCGACAGGCCCGCCAGCGTGCTGGCCTCCAGCATGGTCGTGTGCACCGCGCCGGGGCAGACCGCGAACACCTCGACCGGCTCGTGCGCGAGCTCCGCGGCCAGGTGCCTGGTCAGGTACGCCAGCGCCGCCTTGCTCATGCCGTCTGCGATGTGGAAGCCCGGGAACACCGTGATCCCGCCGCCGACGCTGGCGACGTTGACGATCTTGCCGTAGCCGCGTTCGATCATGCCGGGCAGCACGTCCTGGGTCAGCCACAGCGGACCGACGCTGTTGATCTGCAGGAATGCCGCCGCCTGCCGGGCCGGCGAGCCGGGGACGTACCGTTCGACCGTCCGCGACCCGACGGCCGCGTTGTTGACCAGGACGTCGACCGGTCCCGGCAGC
>JBKOWA010000487.1:0-4264 GCA_046724155.1 Actinomycetota bacterium | reverse complement strand
GGCAACGAGTGCTCGGCCCGGACCACCCCCACGCCCTCCGCTCCCGCAACAACCTCGCCCTCGCCTAACACGAGGCCGGTGACCTGCGCCGGGCGATCCCACTGCACGAGCAGACCCTCACCGACTGCGAACGGGTGCTCGGGGCAGACCACCCGCTGACCCGGACCGTCAAGACAAACACCCAACTCGCTCGGAAGAAAGCAGCCCGACGCAGAAGAAGCAAGTAAGTAGTCGCCAGCAGGGTCCCGGTTCAGCGGGCCAGGTCGGACACCGCGGCCAGCAGGCGGTCCACATCCGACGCGTTGGTGTACGGGGCCAGGCCGGCGCGCACCGCACCGGCGTCGCCGAGCCCCAGCCAGCGGGCGCACTCCACCGCGTAGAAGCTGCCGGCCGGAGCGTTCACGCCGCTCTTGCCGAGCTCGCGGTACACCTCGGCCGGCGACCAGCCCTCGATCGTGAACAGCACCAGAGGCGTGCGCCGGGGTGCCCGGCTGAGCCGGGTGACGCCGGGGATGGCGTCCAGCCCGCTCTCCAGCCGGCGGCCCAGCTCTGACTCGTGCTCCTCCAAGGCGGCGAACGAGCGGCGCAGCCGGGTCCGGCGGTCGCCGTCTCCGGGCACCAGACCGGCCAGGAAGTCGACTGCGGCGGTGGTCCCGGCCAGCAGTTCGTACGGCAGGGTGCCGAACTCGAACCGCTCCGGCACGGCGTCGCTGGACGGCAGCAGCTTGTCCGGCCGGACGGTTTCCAGCAGCTCCGGCGCGGCGGCCAGCACGCCGAGGTGCGGCCCGCAGAACTTGTACGGCGAGCAGGCGTAGAAGTCCGCGCCCAGGGTGGCGAGGTCGACGGGCGCGTGCGGGGTGAGGTGCACGCCGTCCACGTAGGACAGTGCGCCGGCCCGGCGGGCGGCGGCGGCGATGGCGGCCACGTCCGGGCGGCTGCCGAGCAGGTTGGACGCGCCGGTGAAGGCGACCAGGCGGGTGCGGCCTGCCAGTTCGGCCTCGATGTGCTCGGCCCGCAGCTCGCCGGTCTCCCGGTCGAACCCGACCCACCGCACGGTCGCCCCGGCGGCGGCCGCGGCCTGCACCCAGGGCCGGATGTTGGCGTCGTGGTCCAGCCGGGTGACCACCACCTCGTCGCCCGGCCCCCACTGCTTGGCCAGGGCCCGGGCCACGTCGTAGGTGAGCTGGGTCATGCTGCGGCCGAAGACCACGCCGGACGGCTGCCCGCCCAGCAGGTCGGCCACCGCCTGCCGGGCCTCGGTGACGATGCCCTCCGCGCGGCGCTCGGCCGCGGTCACCTCGCCGCGGTTGGCGATCGCCGCGGTGAGGGTGCCCGCCACCGCGTCGGCCACCGACCGCGGCACCTGCGAGCCGCCCGGCGCATCGAAGTGCGCCGCGCCCTCGGCCAGCGCCGGGAACTGGCTGCGGACGGCTTCGACGTCGTAGCGCATGCCGCTCATCCTGCCGCCCACCACCCGGCCCGGCTGCCCGCTGCTCACCCCTGGGCCGGCCTACCCCCTGGCCCACCCGTCGGCGCGGTGTCAGGGTCGGTGGTGCCGGGGTCGGCGGCCGGGCGCAACGGCAGCAGGACCTGGAACCGGGTGTCCCCCGGCTCCGAGCGCACCCGCAGCTCGCCGTGGTGCTTGTTCACCACGATCCGCCAGCAGATGTCCAGCCCCAGCCCGGTGCCCTCGCCGATCGGCTTGGTGGTGAAGAACGGTTCGAAGATCCGCTGCCGGATCTCCGGCGGTATCCCGGGCCCGGTGTCGCCGATCTCCACCAGGGCGTTGTCGCCGTCCTGGCAGGTGTGCACGGTCAGCGTGCCGGACCCGGCCATCGCGGCCACGGCGTTGTCGATGAGGTTCGTCCAGACCTGGTTCAGCTCCGCGGCGTAGGCCGGCACCGCGGGCAGCGACCGGTCGTACTCCCGCACCACCCGCACCTTGCCGATCTTGCTGGCCAGCATCACCAGCGTCGAGTCGAGCAGCTCGTGCAGGTCCACCACCTGGTAGGGCGCGCGGTCCAGCTGGGAGTACTGCCGGGCGGCGCCGACCAGGGTGGAGATCCGGCCGACCGAGTCGCCGATCTCGTCCATCAGCGCCTCGGTCTCCAACGTGTAGGCCAGCCACCGCATCGTGCTCTCCAGGTACGCCGGCCCGACCGTGTCCAGCACGCCCTGTGCCCAGGGCACGTCCAGGCCGCCGCCGACCAGGATCGGCGCCAGGTCCCAGCCGCCGGAGACACCGTGCTCGTCGAACCAGTCGGACAGCTCGTCCTCGGCGTCGCTGCGCTCGATCGGGGGCATGCCCGGCGCGGCCTTGGCGGTGGCTTTGGCGGCCCGCTCGACGGCGTCGTCCTGCAGCTCCACGACCAGGCGTAGCTTGGCCGCGTCGATGCTGCCGTCGGCCAGCAGGGCCAGCTTGTGCCGCATCCCGGCGACCCGCTCGCGCAGCGCGGCCACCGCCCGGACGGCCGCCGCGGCCGGGTTGTTCAGCTCGTGGGTCAGGCCGGCGGACAGCGAGCCCAGGGCGAGCAGCCGCTCCCGCTCGCCGACCGTCTCGTTGGTGCGGCGCATCCCCACGATGACGCCCTCGATCAGGTGCACCGCCATCGGGAACCAGCTGTGGATCATGGCGGCCATCGCCTCGGCGTCCACCACGAAGAACCGGCACGGCTCGACCGCGCGCATGGTGGCGGTGTACTCCCCGGCCTGCTCCTGGCCCATGAAGGCGTAGAACGCGCCCGCGTACACCCCGCGCTGGCCGGTGCGGTTCACCTCCACGTCCCGGCCGTGCGAGCGCTTGGACAGCGTGATGGTGCCGGACAGCAGGACGTAGCAGCAGGTGGCCGGCTCGCCCTCGGTGAACACCACACCCGGCGGCACCGACCGCACGTACCCGGCGCCGCCCAGCCAGCCCAGCTGATCCTCGGACAGGCTCTCGAACAGGAACAGGGTACGCAGCTCCTCGACCGGCAGCCGCTCCACATCATCCGGTGCTGTGCTCATCTGCTCGCCTTCGCGTTCACTCCGCACCTGCACCCCACGAAAACGCTCCGCAAGCTCCACGTTTTCGCGGGGACCCCGCAGCTCGGGCCGCGGATCAGGCCCGGCACGGCCTCGTGGTGGGGCGGCCCTGCGATGCTCGCTCGCTGTCGGCTCGCGGTGTTCATCGGTCCGCCCTCACAGCTTCTCCAGGTACCGGTGCACGAGGGTGACCGCCATCGCGCCGTCGCCGACCGCGGACGCCACCCGCTTGACCGACTCGGCCCGCACGTCGCCGGCCGCGAACACGCCCGGCACGCTGGTCTCCAGGTGGTACGGGTCGCGGTCCAGCGGCCAGCCGGGCGGGCGGCCGCCCAGGTCGGGGCCGGTGAGCAGGAAGCCGTGAGGGTCGCGGGCCAGCTCGGCGGGCAGCCAGCCGGTGCCCGGCTGCGCGCCGATGAACACGAACAGCCACTCCGCGGGCACGTCCCAGGTCTTGCCGGACGGGCCGTCCCGCAGGGTGAGCTGCTCCAGATGGCCGTCCCCGGCGCCGCCGACCACCTCGGTGCAGGTGTGCACCTCGATCGCCGGGATCTCGGCGAGCTGCGCGATCAGGTAGTGCGACATGGACGCCTCCAGGCCGGGCGCCCGGACCAGCAGGTGCACCCGGCTGGCGTACCGGGAGAAGTAGACCGCGGCCTGGCCGGCCGAGTTCGCGCCGCCCACGATGAACACCTCGCGGCCGGCGCACCCCGGCGCCTCGGTGGCCGCCGAGCCGTAGAACACCCCCCGCCCGGTCAGCTCGGCCAGGCCGGGCGCGGCCAGCTTCCGGTACGACACGCCGATGGCCAGGATGACCGCGTGTGCCGACAGCTCGCCGCCGTCGGCGAACCGCAGCGTGCGCCCGGACCCGCGGACCTCCAGCCCGACCACCCGGCGGGTGGTGAGCAGCTCGGCGCCGAACTTCACCGCCTGCCGGCGGGCCCGGTCGGTCAGCTGCGCCCCGGACACCCCGTCCGGGAAGCCCAGGTAGTTCTCGATCCGACTGGACTGGCCGGCCTGCCCGCCGGTGGCCACCTGCTCGACCAGCACCGTGCGCAGCCCCTCGCTGGCGCCGTACACCGCGGCGCCCAGCCCGGCCGGCCCACCGCCGACCACCACCAGGTCGTAGAAGTCACCGGCCGGCGTGGTCGGCAGCCCGACCCGGGCGGCCAGCTCGGCCTTGCTCGGCGCGACCAGCGCCTCACCGTCGGGCAGGACCAGCACCGGCAGGGTCCGGCCG
>JBKOWA010000083.1:0-3301 GCA_046724155.1 Actinomycetota bacterium | reverse complement strand
GCCGGCACCGCCGGTCGCCCCGCCGCCGAGCCGGCCTTCGGCAGAGCCCTCGGGCCGCGGTCTCACCGACCCGCCCGGTCGTTCCCGGCCCACCGCACCCGCCGACATCGAGGCCGAGGAGCCGTACCGTCCGCCGGCCCGACCGCCGCACAGGCCGCCGACAGGGCCGGCGGACCGGCTTTCGGGCCCGGTCGGCTCCCCGGGCCCGGTCGGTGCCGTGCGGCCGGAGGTGGGACCGCAGGAGCGGGTCTCGACCCGGTTCCGGCAGGCGCCCGGCATGATCCAGGTTCGCTGAGCGTGGGTGCCGACCGCGATGGCGTGGCCAGGCTCACCATCCTGGTGAGCGGGCGGGTGCAGGGAGTCGGCTTCCGGTGGTGGACGGCCCAGCAGGCGGTGGCGCTGGGCCTGACCGGCCGGGCCAGCAACCTGGAGGACGGGCGGGTCGAGGTCGTCGCCGAGGGGTCGACCGCCGCTTGCCAGGACCTGCTAGCCCGGTTGCGTGGTCCGGGTGCTCCGGGTCGGGTCGGCGGTGTCGTGGTGCAGTGGTCGACGCCGCGGGGTGACATGTCCGGCTTCCGTCCCCATTAGCACCCCGGCGAGCGGAGCGCTACACTGTTTGTTGACTCCACCATTCTATGGTGGGATCCTCAACCTATTCCGCCCTTGAGTGTGTGCACGTCCACGCCGTGCGCACGCACGCTTCCTGCCCGTGGAGGCCTTTCAGATGGCCAAGGCCCTGATCGGTTATGTTGCACCGCGACCCGACCGCAGGCTCGTCGAAGAGGTGACGTTCCTTCGTTCCCGAGTACGAGACCTCGAGGCCGAACTAGCCCAGCTGCGCTCTACCCGCACCGCCGAGGTTGACCTTGAAGACGGCCTGCGGCGCCTGTCCCGCAAGGAGCCGGCGCTCGCTTGAGCGCGCCGGCAGCAACAGCCAAACAGCCCAGACCTGCAGCTCCAGCGCCTGGCCCGGCTACCAGCAGCCGGGCCAGTAGTGTGAGGCATTCTGCCGAACGTGAACGTTCGGTGTATTTCACATTACTCTCCGGAATTGTCGGATGTCGGTCCTCCCGCTTCCGGCGCCTGCCCCGGCGATCTGCGCGGCCCCTGGCGATCTGCACGGCGGGGATCTGTGCTGCGGCCAGGACGGCCCGGGGGCGCGTCCAACGAGAGGACTCCGGCCAAGCGCGGTAGGGTCTGCAGTGGCCTTCCCTCGTGCCCGCAGACGACGGCGGGCGACGCGGCCACCAGATCCGAACAGCTGCCGCCCGGAGTGCCGTGCACCTCAAGAGCCTTACGCTGAAGGGGTTCAAGTCCTTCGCGTCCGCCACCCAGCTCCGATTCGAGCCGGGCATCACCTGCGTGGTGGGCCCGAACGGCTCGGGCAAGTCCAATGTGGTCGACGCGATCGCCTGGGTGCTCGGCGAGCAGGGCGCCAAGGCGCTGCGCGGCGGCAAGATGGACGATGTGATCTTCGCCGGCACGGCCGGCCGGCCCCCGCTCGGCCGCGCCGAGGTCACCCTGACCATCGACAACGGTGACGGCGCGCTGCCCATCGAGTACGCCGAGGTGTCGATCACCCGCCGGCTGTTCCGGTCCGGCGAGAGCGAGTACGAGATCAACGGCCAGCACTGCCGGCTGCTGGACATCCAGGAGCTGCTGTCCGACTCCGGCATCGGCCGGGAGATGCACGTGATCGTCGGCCAGGGGCAGCTCGACTCCGTGCTGCAGGCACGCCCGGAGGACCGCCGTGGGTTCATCGAGGAGGCTGCCGGCGTCCTGAAGCACCGCAAGCGCAAGGAGAAGGCGCTGCGGAAGCTGGAGGCGATGCAGGCCAACCTGAACCGCATCCAGGACCTGGCCGGCGAGCTGCGCCGCCAGCTCAAGCCGCTGGGCCGGCAGGCCGAGGTGGCCCGGCGGGCCGCGGTGATCCAGGCCGAGCTGCGCGACGCCCGGCTGCGGCTGCTGGCCGACGACCTGGTCCAGCTGCGCGACGCGCTGGCCCAGGACGTGGCCGACGAGACCGCCATCCGGCAGCGGCGCGGCACCGTTGAGCAGGAGCTGGCCGCCGCCCAGGCCCGGGAGGCCGAGCTCGAGCAGCTCATGGCCGGGGACGCGCCGCGGCTGGCCCGCACCCAGGAGACCTGGTACCGGCTGTCCGCCCTGGAGGAGCGGTTCCGCGGCACCGCGCGGCTGGCCGCAGACCGCGCCCGGTACCTGTCCGCCGAGCCGGAGGAGGCCCGGTCGGGCCGTGACCCGGAGGCGCTGGAGCGGGATGCCGCCGAGATCCGCGAGCAGGAGGTCGAGCTCACCGAGGCGCTGGAAGGCGACCGGGAGCAGCTGGCCGAGGCGGTCGCCGCCCGGCAGGCGACCGAGGAGCGGCTGACCGCCGCGGAGAAGGCCCTGGTGGCGGCCGTCAAGGCGGTCGCCGACCGGCGGGAGGGCCTGGCGAAGCTGAGCGGCCAGGTCAACGCGTACCGGAGCCGGCTGGCCAGGGCCGGTGAGGAGGTCGAGCGGCTGTCCGGGCAGATCGCGGACGCCCGGCAGCGGGCCGGCGCGGCGCGCGCCGAGTTCGAGGCGTTGCAGGCCCAGGTGGGGGCGCTGGACGCCGGCGAGGTCGACCTGGACAGCCGGCACGAGACGGCGGTCGCCCGGTACGAGGAGGTGTCGGCCCGGGTGCGGGCCCTGGTGGACGCCGAGCGGGAAGCCGACCGGGAGCGTTCCACCTGGGCGGCCCGCCGGGAGGCGCTGGCGATGGGGCTGACCCGCAAGGACGGTGCCGGTGCACTGCTGGCCGCCGCGCACCGGACACCGGGGGTGCTCGGCTCGGTGGCGGCGCTGCTGTCGGTCGAACCGGGCCACGAGGCCGCGCTGGCGGCTGCCCTCGGCTTCCTGGCCGACGCGGTGGCGGTGACCACGGTGGCCGATGCGGCCGCCGCGCTGGAGCTGCTCAAGGCCGAGGACGGCGGGCGGGCCGGCGTTCTCGTCGGCTCGGGGGGTACCGGTCCCGGCGCTGCCGGCTCGGAAGGCACCGGGTCGCAGCGGCCGGAACCCGTGGACCGGGCCGCCTGGCCGGCGTTGCCAGCCGGTGCGAGCTGGGCGGTCGACCTGGTGCACGCCCCGCAGGCGCTGCGCCCGGCACTGGCCAGGGCGCTGGACCGGGTTGCCGTGGTGAGCGATCTCACGGCCGCCCGCGCGCTGGTCGCCAACGCGCCGGACGTCCGCGCCGTCACCCCCGACGGCGACCTGCTCGGTAGCGACCGGGCGGTCGGCGGCTCGGCCAGCGCGCCCAGCGTCATCG
>JBKOWA010000034.1:0-2285 GCA_046724155.1 Actinomycetota bacterium | reverse complement strand
CAGGATGTTGCATGAACCGTATGCCCGTTATATAGGAAGTGTCCGGGATGTCGGTTGAGGGTGGCTGGTCCGACGCGTCCTGTTGTGTCGCTTCTTGGTCGCATTGGGTCGGGTCAGCGGGACTGGTTACCGAATATCTTTACAGGCCCCCGGCGGGTGAGGGTCCGAGGTCGTCAACGTGTGATGCGGCCCGGCGGTCGGGCATAATGATCCGCGCTGGGCGTTGATGATCTCGGATCGGGGAAGCGGGGAAGCTGGATTGGCATACAACTTTCATCCGGTGGATCGTGAACAGCAGTTTCTGCTTCCGCAGAACATGATGGACTGGCTACCGCTGGATCATTTCGCCCGGTTTGTGATCGAGTTGGTTGATGCGTTGGACACGGCACCGTTTTTGGCGGCGTACCGGTCTGATGGGCGGGGCGGCGCGGCGTATCACCCGACGATGATGACGACGTTGTTGGTGTACGCGTACTGTGATGGTGAGCGGTCGTCGCGGCGGATCGCCGAACGCTGCCGGACTGATATCGCCTACCGGTACGTCACCGGCGGGCTGGTGCCCGATCACTGCACGATCGCCCGGTTCCGGGACCGGCACGAGACCGAACTCGCCGAGTTGTTCGTGCCGGTGCTGGGGATCTGCCTGCGCGCGGGGGCCGCCGATACCTCGTTCGCGGCGATCGACGGCACCAAGCTCCGGTGCCCGGCATCGCTACGCGCCAACCGGAAGCTGGCGAGCATCGAGACCGAACTCGCCGCCCTGACCGAACAGATCGAGACCGAGCTGGCCCGGATCGTCGCCGAGATCCTGGCCGAGTCGGCCCGCGCCGATCTCGAAGACGACCGGCTGCCCGGCATGCCGGACGGACCCGGCCGCGAGCCGGGGACGCTGCCCGACCTGCCAGGGCTGCTGCCACGGGCGTTGCACGGGCTGGCCGCCCGCCGGGCCCGGCTCGCCCGCGCCAAACAGGTCCTGGACGACGACTGGGACGCCCAACGGGCCGACTACGACGCGGTGCTGCGTGCGCGAGGCGAACGGATCCGCGCCACCGGGAAAGGGATCCCCGGCCCGAAACCGAAACCACCGGTCCGGGACCTCGAAGCCAAGATCAACGTGACCGACCCGGACTGCCGGACCATGAAAGACGCGCACAACACCTACTTCGCCGGATACAACGCCCAGAACACCGTCAGCGGAGACTGGATGGCACTGGTCTCCGCCGTCGTCAACGACGAAAACGACACCGCCCAACTTTACCCGATGATGAACGCCACCACGCACAACCTCACTGCCGCCGGATCACCACACGGCATCACAGTGTTCACCGGGGACTCCGGCTACCGCACACAGGCGGCCGTCGCCGCCTTAGACCCCGACGGCCCGATCGTGCTGCTCGCCACCGGCAAGGAACACGAAACCCGCAGCCACGCCAACCAGCCACCCACCTGCGAAGGCCCACCCCCAGAAGGCGCGACACCGGCCGAACGCATCGACTGGCACCTGGAAACCGCCTGGGGCAAACAAACCTACCGGCGCCGCTCCGCCACCGTTGAGACCCGTTTCGGCCAGGTCAAGCACAACCGCGGCATCACCCGGTTCAGCCGCGCCGGCCTGGCCGCCGTCGACTCCGAATGGAAACTCATCAACCTCACCGGCAACATCACACGACTGTTCCGCCGGACTCTCGCCGGAACCGCCACTCCCGACTGGTCCACCCTCCCCCGAATCGTACAACTCACCCCCAAACCGGTATAGCAGACACGACTACCACACCAGACGAACACACCAACCACGCCCAAAGACCCAAGATACGACAACCCACACCAACCGAAACGCCGATAACGGACACAGCCGGACGAGAGCCGTGAACACCGCAAAGTTATTACCCGACGATCCGAGTCGATCTCACAAACCGGACCCACCGCCCGCACCCGCCCACCACCAACCCAACAGCACACCTGACCAGGCATAACACCCCACCCCCACCAACAGCCCCGGCATCACCACAGCCGCCGACCCCATCAAACGCGGCGTTCATCCACCAAACGATTCACGCAACGTCCTGCGATGCACTCCACCTCGAACACCACATGATCAGCAAGCACATCAGCCGCGGTACGAGGTAGTGTCATCACCAGCTCCGGTCGGACGGGGAGCCGCAAGGCTAACTACCGCACCACGCGGTCCATACACCGGACCGGCCCACAGCCGGACCGGCCCACAGCCAGTCACGGTCACCACCCGCCGACCGGAGCCCACACTCCCACCCAGCCCACCACCACAC
>JBKOWA010000085.1:0-3735 GCA_046724155.1 Actinomycetota bacterium | reverse complement strand
CGCCACGCCCGGCCAGCCAGCCGACCGGTCCGCCACCGACCGGGCGCTGGGCCTGGCCCACCCGGCCCCCGGCGGCACCACCACCGACCCGGCGGGTTTCTACAGCTACCGCAGGCACCAGATCTACCTGCGGGCCGCGGCGTTCGACACGTTCGGCCAGGCGGTGCTGGTGCACGAGCTGACCCACGCGCTGCAGGACCAGCGGTTCAACCTGCTCGGCCTGGCCCGGGAGGCCGTCCGGGACGCCGACCGGTCGCGGGCGCTGGCCGCCCTGGTCGAGGGCGACGCGACCCGGGTGGAGCTGGCCTGGGTCGCCACCCGCGCCGGCGCCGAGCAGGTACGGCTGCGGAGCCGACTCCGCTACGACGCCCGGCCGGCCGACTACGCCGGCAACGCCCGGTACTTCCCGTACACCTACGGCCGCGACTTCGTCGGCCGGCTCGCCGCGGACGGCGGCAACCCGGCGGTGGACGCCGCGTTCGGCAGCCCCCCGGCGTCCACCGCGCAGATCCTGGACCCGCGGCTGTACCGGCGGGGCGTGCTCCCGGTCGGGGTGCGCCCGCCGCAGGCCGAGGGGCCGGTGGTGGACAGCGGCACGCTGGGACGGTTCGGGCTGGCGATGCTCTCCACCCGGGGGCGCCGGGTGCTGAACGCCGGGGCCGCCGCAGCCTGGCAGGGCGACGCGTACCTCACCTACCGGTCCGGTCGCGGCTTCTGCACCAAGGCGAATGTCATCGTGGCGGACGCCAGGACGCAGCAGGCGCTGCTCACCGACCTGTCCCGGCTGCCCGGCCGGCGGTTCGCCGCGCCGTTCGGCGCCGACACGGTGCGGTTCGTGTTCTGCACCTGACCGGCGAGCCGTAGGGCGCCTACCGGACCTGCCCGTCCCCGGTCACCACGTACTTGCTGCTGGTCAGCTCGGGCAGCCCCATCGGCCCGCGGGCGTGCAGCTTCTGCGTGGAGATGCCGATCTCGGCGCCGAACCCGAACTCCTCGCCGTCGGTGAACCGGGTCGAGGCATTCACCATCACCGCCGCGCTGTCCACCTGGGCGACGAAACGGCGGGCGGCCGCCAGCGAAGTGGTCACGATCGCCTCGGTGTGCCCGCTGCCCCACCGGCGGATGTGCTCCACCGCGGCGTCCAGCGAGTCGACCACCCGGGCGGCCAGGTCCAGCGACAGGTACTCCGCGGCCCAGTCCTCGTCGGTGGCGGCCAGCACCCGGTCGTCGTAGCCGCGGGTCGGCTCGTCGCCGTGCACGGTCACGCCCTGCTCGGCGAGCGCGGGCAGCAGCCGCGGCAGCAGCGCCGGCGCGACGTCCCGGTGCACCAGCACGGTCTCCGCGGCGTTGCACACGCTCGGCCGCGACGTCTTGGCGTTGACCACGATGGCCACCGCCATGTCCAGGTCGGCCTCGGCGTCCACGTACACGTGGCAGTTGCCGACCCCGGTCTCGATCACCGGCACCACCGAGTTGGTCACCACGTGCTCGATCAGGCTGGCCCCACCGCGCGGGATGATCACGTCCACCAGCCCGCGGGCCCGCATCAGGTGGGTCACCGACTCGCGTTCAGCCGGCAGCAGCTGGATGGCGTGCTCGGGCAGCCCGGCCTTGGTGCCGGCCTGGGTGAGCAGCTCCACCAGCGCGGCGTTGGACCGGTACGCCGAGGCCGACCCGCGCAGCAGGGTGGCGTTGCCGCTCTTCAGCGCGATCCCCGCGGCGTCCGCGGTCACGTTCGGCCGGGCCTCGTACACGATGCCGACGACGCCCAGCGGCACCCGCACCTGGCGGACCTCCAGCCCGTTCGGCAACGTGTAGCCGCGCAGCACCTCGCCCACCGGGTCGGGCAGCCCGGCCAGCTCGCGCAGCCCGCGGGCCATCCCGGCGATCCGGTCCGGGCTGAGCGCCAGCCGGTCGAGCAGCGCCTGTGACATGCCGTCCGCCCGGCCGGCCGCCAGGTCGGCGTCATTCGCGGCGAGCACCGGCTCGGGGCCGGCCTGCAAGGCGTCGGCCATCGCGTGCAGCGCCGCGTCCTTGGCCTGCCGGGACAGCACCGCCAGCTCGGCGGCGGACTGCCGGGCGCGCCGGGCCGCGCCGAGCACCTCGGATTCGACGGACATGCACCGAGGGTACGGCCCGGAGGGTTCAGATCCAGGCCGGCTCGCCACACCCCACCCCGGGCAGCACGGGCCCGCGGGATCGTTGTTCGGCTGTGACACGGGGTCCGACGCCTGCTCTTGATTGGTTCCAGAAAATGGGCCAGGCTGTGGAGCGTGCTCACGACACCGGACTTCGAGCGCATGCTGCGGGGGGTTGCGCTACGTGTGACACGTCCGCGGGTGGCGGTGCTGTCAGCGGTGCACGCCCATCCGCACGCCGACACGGACTCGATCATCGGTGTCGTGCGTGCGGATCTCGGTGCGGTGTCCCACCAGGCCGTCTACGACGTGCTGCGCGTGCTGACTGCCACTGGTCTGGTGCGGCGTTTCCAGCCGACGGGCTCCGTGGCGCGCTACGAGCCGCGGGTCGGGGACAACCACCACCACGTCGTATGTCGGTCGTGCGGTGCCATCGCCGACGTCGACTGCGCGGTCGGCACCACACCCTGCCTGACCGCGTCCGATGACCAGGGCTTCACCATCGACGAGGCCGAAGTCATCTACTGGGGCCGGTGTGTCGGATGTGTCGCGGCGGCACCTGCCGCGTCCGCCGGCTGACCGCGGCCACGCGGGCGCTCGATACCAGCCGAGCAACCTCGACACCAGCAGAACAAAAGAGCCTTTGGATCCAGGGCCACTAGGGTCCGGAGCGCCAGCCACCAGAAGGAAACAGTGAGACAGGAGATGGATCGAAGTGTCTGAGCCCGGCAGCGAAAGCGAGAACCCGGTAATCTCCGCCCCCACTCCCACGCCGACTCGGCCCAGGACGAACGCGGACTGGTGGCCGAATCAGCTGAACCTGCAGGTTCTCCACCAGCACTCGCCCCGTCCCGACCCGATGGGCGAGGACTTCAACTACGCAGCGGAATTCAAGGCCCTCGACGTCGACGCGCTGAAGCAGGACATCATCGAGGTGATGACGACGTCGCAGGACTGGTGGCCGGCCGACTACGGCCACTACGGGCCGCTGTTCATCCGGATGAGTTGGCATGCCGCGGGCACGTACCGCATCGCCGATGGTCGGGGTGGTGGCGGCACCGGCGCCCAGCGCTTTGCCCCCCTCAACAGCTGGCCCGACAACGCGAACCTGGACAAGGCGCGCCGGTTGCTCTGGCCGGTCAAGCAGAAGTACGGTCGGAAGATCTCCTGGGCCGACCTCCTGGTCTTCGCCGGCAACTGCGCCTATGAGTCGATGGGGTTCAAGACATTCGGCTTCGGCTTCGGGCGAGAGGACATCTGGGAGCCCGAGGAGATCTTCTGGGGTCCCGAGGACACGTGGCTCGGAGATGAGCGCTACAGCGGCGAAAGGGAGCTCGCCGATCCTTTCGGAGCCGTGCAGATGGGTCTGATCTACGTGAATCCGGAGGGGCCCAACGGAAACCCGGACCCGCTGGCCGCCGCCACGGACATCCGGGAGACATTCGGTCGCATGGCGATGAACGACGAGGAGACGGTTGCGCTCATCGTGGGCGGCCACACGGTCGGCAAGGCCCATGGCGCCGTCAGTGAGGAGTACGTCGGTCCGGAGCCCGAGGGCTGTCTCTTATACACATCTCCGAGCCCACGAGACAGTTAA
>JBKOWA010000341.1:0-3307 GCA_046724155.1 Actinomycetota bacterium | reverse complement strand
GCACCCCTGAGTGGCCCGTCTGGACCAGAGCGCGGCTGGTGATGAGAATTCGGACTATGAAAGTCCTGCCGCTGGCCGAGGTCAAGGCGCATCTGTCCGCGCTCGTCTCCGATGTGGAATCCGAGCACGAGCAGATCACAGTCACCCGCAACGGCGTACCGGCGGCCATGGTGGTGTCGGTGGCGGATTGGGAGTCCCTGCAGGAGACGCTGGCCGTGCTGAGCGACCCCCAGACGGTCGCCGACCTGCGTGAGGCCCAGGAGTCGTGCGCTGGCGGCGAGGTATACAGCACGGAGGAGGTACTGGCCGAGCTGGCGGCCCGACGGTCTCGTCCCGCATGAGCGGGCCGCCGTACGCGGTCGTCTGGTCCGCGCCGGCCACGCGGGCGATCGGCCGCCGCCGAGGTCCCCGGCCGCTGACCGTCATCGACTTCCGCATGCCGCCGTTTGCGGTCCCACCAGTCTCAGGTTACGGTTGTTACCGATACCGGGAGGTGTGATGGGCAAGCCGGGAATCCTGGCCAGTGCGGAGCGGGTCGAGCCGGCCCGCGGGGAGCGGGAGTCGACCACCGCGGCCCAGGCGGCCGTGACCGCGGCACCCGGTGCTGAGGTGGTCCTGCGCCGTCCGGACGGCACCTTCATCCCGCTGCCGCCCGCGCTCACCCGGCTGGTCACCGCCTCGCTGCGGGAGCTGGCGGCCGGGCACGCGGTCACCGTACTGCCGTCGGAGGCGCTGCTGACACCCGCGGAGGCCGGGGAGCTACTGGGGTTGTCGCGGCCGTTCGTGAGCCGGCTGCTGGACGCCGGGGAGATCCCGTCCGAGCAGCTGCCCGGCAGCCGGCACCGCCGGGTGCGCCTGTCCGACGTCCTCGCATTCCAGGCGCGGCGGGAGTCCCGCCGGGCGGGCCGGCGGGCGGTAGCCGAGGCCGCGGACGCGGCCGGCATCCCCTACTGACCGCCGTGGCACCCCTGCCCCGGATCGGTGGCTTTGTCGAGGGGGCCGGCGGTGTCCACCCGATCCCTCCAGCTTGGAGAGCAGAACCGGGAGCGGGCTCGGAACGGATAACCTCCCCGGGCGAGGTCCTCCGTGCAGGGGCTCACCGCTCCCGGTTCTGCCGTTCAGGGCCTCAGCAACGCCACGTTGTGCTCAGCGAGAACGGCCAGGCCGCAGGGGAAGACGCCTGGGCGGGCCGCGCACCGACGGCTGTCGTTCGTGTGCTCGTTGAGCACGGCTGCCGCCGCTTCGTGCAGGCGGTCCAAGGCGGTGGAGCAGTCAACGGTTGCGGTTGCCAGTGTGACCGCTCTCGTGGTGGGCTGCGGGGTCATGGCAGCACCCAACCCCGGCTGCTGCCAGGTCGGACAGCCCGGCGGCTCGGTCAGTGACGGTCAGTGGCCCTGGTTGACACCGGCCTGGTCGGGAGGAGGTGAGCCCATGATCGACCCCAGCGAGATCACCACCGCTCGCAACGCTCTGGGCCGGCTGCTGGCCAAGTACCGTGACGCCGCCGGGCTCAAGCAGCGCCAGCTGGCCCCGCACACTCACTACTGCCGAAGCACCATCGCCAACGTCGAGACCGGCCGCCAGCGCGTCCCCCGCGCCTTCTGGGAACGCTGCGAACAAGTGCTGGGCGCCGACGGAGCCCTGCTGGCAGCCGCTGACAAGCTCGAAGACCTCATGCAGCGCCAGCGCGAGGAGACCACCCAGCTCGCTGACATCCAGCGCGAGCGCCAACAGCGCCAGCCGGAGCTGCGCCAGGTCGCTGAGCTTGCCTCCTCGCCGGAGCAGGTCGGCGTCCTACTGGACCACCTGCGCGACCAGTTGCACCTGCTGGCCATGACCGACAACCTGCTCGGTCCGCTGCACGCGGCCCGTGGCGTGGTGGATCAGCTCGCCGTCCTTGAGGAGCTGCTGCGCGTCACGCGAGGCGCCACCCGCCGCGAGGTCGCCCAGCTCGCTGCCCAGTACGCCGAGTCGGCCGCCTGGCTCCACGACGACGCCGGCGACCTGCCCAGGGCGCAGTACTGGACGGGGCAGGCCATCGAGTGGGCGCACGAAGCCCAAGATCCGTTCATGCTGGCCCGGAAGGACAGGCCTGATGCTGAGCTGGGCTTCTTCAGTACCCGTTCGGGCATGGCTACCGTGGTACGTGGCCCCCGGCTAGAGATCGGAGGGGACGACGTGGAACGGAAAGTCTTCCTGCGGGTGCTGGCTGGCAGTGTTGCCGGCCTGGCCCTCACTGATCCGCTGAGCGAGTTCTCGGCGAGTGCCGCCACAGGTGGTCACCGTCGGGTGGGGCTTGCAGAGATCGACCAGATACGGCATATGGCCCGCTTGTTTGCCAGCCAAGACCACCTCTACGGTGGCGGCTTATCCGCCAACGCTGTCGTCGCTCAGCTCTCGGCCTCGCAGACACTGCTGGAAGGTCAGTTTGCCGAAGAATCGGTACGCCAACAGCTCTTTGCGGCCGTGGCCGACCTCGCGGACACCGCGGCCGGCATGTGCTTCGACGCCGGCTTGCACCAACACGCGGAACGGTGCTTCCGATTCGCCGTGGGGTGCGCCACCGAGGCCGGTGACTGGGCGATACGCGCCAAGGCCCTCTCTGGCCTCGCCAACCTGGCTGTGCACCAGAGGCGGCCTGACGATGCGCTGAGTTTCGCCGAGATGGCGTTGGTGCGCGCTGATCGGCTGACGCCTGTGGTGCGCTCGGTGATGCACACGCGGCACGCTCGCGCGCTCGGCATCTCCCAACCAGGGCGGGAGGCAGACTGCCTGGCTGCGGTCGGTCAGGCGCAGGAGTCCTTCGCGGCCGGCTCGGACGGTGAACCGGAATGGATCGCCTATTACGACCAAGCTCATCTCGACCGTGACGCAGGTCGAGCGCTCCTCGGCCTGGCCCTCAACGGCGGAAGATACGTCCAGGCCCAGCAGCAGTTGAGCGCCGCCATCCAGCGATTCCCGAAGAACTACGCGCGGGGCAAGGTTCTTGCCATGGCCAACCTGGCGACGCTGACCATGGCACGGGACGATCCAGCACACGCCGTCGACCTGGGCAACCAGGCGATGGAAGCAGTCGGCGCGGTTCGCTCCGATCGCGTGCTGGATGCCCTACGGCAACTACGCGGCGTCGGCCAGAAGCATCACCGGATGGCGGCCGTGCGAGAACTGAACCTGCGCATCGACCAGATGCTCAGCACGACAGTGGTATAGACATTTCACGCACGTTCTGACTGGGTCGGTCAGGTGCCGCGGGGTGGGGTGGGGCTCATCCGGGTCATCGCTTCTTGTTCTTCGGCACGGATCACGT
>JBKOWA010000233.1:0-7033 GCA_046724155.1 Actinomycetota bacterium | reverse complement strand
GCTCGGGGCTGGTGGCCAGCGAGCCGACGGACGCGCCCGCCGGCTTGCCGTTCTTCTCCAGCCAGACCGGCCACGCCTCCGGGTCGACGGTGACCAGCGCGCCGATGTAGGGCCGCCGGTCGCCGACCACCATGACCTGGCTGATCAGCCAGTGTGCGCGCAGCCGGTCCTCCAGCACCGCGGGCGCCACGTTCTTGCCGCCGGCGGTGACGATCAGCTCCTTCTTGCGGCCGGTGAGCCGCAGGTAGCCCTCGCTGTCCAGGTCGCCGAGGTCGCCGGTGCGGAACCAGCCTTCGGAGTCCAGCACGTCCGCGGTGGCCGCGTCGTTGTTCCAGTAGCCCGGGAAGATGTGGGGGCCCTTGAGCAGGACCTCGCCGTCTTCGGCGATCCGCGCCGCGGTGCCGGCGATGGGCCGGCCGACGGTGCCGACCTTCCCCGCCTCCTGGGTGTTGACGCTGGCGGCCGCGGACGTCTCGGTCAGGCCGTACCCCTCGAACACCGGGATGCCGACACCGCGGAAGTAGTGCGCCAGCCGCTCACCGAGCGGTGCGCCGCCGGAGAGGGCGCCGATGCACTGCCCGCCCATGGCGGCCCGCATCCTGCGGTAGACCAGCCGGTCCCACAGCGCGTGCTCGGCCGAGACCAGCAGGCCCGGGCGGCCCCGGTCCAGGCCCTTGGAGTAGGCGATCGCCACCTCCTCGGCGCGGTCGAACAGCCGGCCCTTGCCGTCGGCGTGCGCGCGCTGCTTGGCGCCGTTGTAGACCTTCTCGAACACCCGCGGCACCGACAGCAGGAACGTCGGCCGGAAGGTGCCCAGGTCGGCCAGCAGGTTCTTGACGTCCGCGGTGTAGCCGAGCCGGACCCCGCGGTACACGCAGCCGCACTGGATGACCCGGGCGAACACGTGCGCCAGCGGCAGGAACAGCAGGGTGGCGGCACCGTCTTGGAACATCGACTCCAGGGTGTCCACCGCGGTGGTGGTGGCGAACAGCAGGTTGCGGTGGGTGAGCAGGCAGCCCTTGGGCCGGCCGGTGGTGCCGCTGGTGTAGATGATGGTGGCCGGGTCGTCGGCGTGCACGGCTTCCCGGCGGCGCGCCAGCTCGGCGTCGTCCACCCCCGCGCCGGCCTCGGCCAGCATGCCGACCGCGCCCTCGGCCAGCTGCCACACGTGCTGCAGCTCGGGCAACGCGCCACGGACCGAGTCCACCGTGCCGGCATGAGCCTCGGTCTCCACGACGCAGCCGACCGCGCCGGAGTCGGACAGGATCCACTGCACCTGCTCGGCGCTGGACGTCTCGTAGACCGGCACCGTGACCGCGCCGATCGACCAGATCGCGTAGTCGACCAGCGTCCACTCGTAACGCGTCCTGGACAGCAGTCCCACCCGCTGCCCGGGCTGGATGCCGGCCGCGGCGAGCCCCTTGGCGACCTCGGTCACCTCGCGGGCGAACTGGGCGGCGGTCACGTCCGACCAGGAGTCGCCCGTCCACCGGCTGAACAGCACCAGGTCCGGTCGCTGTGTGGCGTGCTGGCGCATCGTGTCGGTGAGGTTCGCGTCGTCGGCCACGGTGATCGTCGCTGGGGTCGAGTACTCGCGCACCGGTACCTCACCTCATCTCAGAAAGGTCCTACCGGTCAGTAACAGGGCGGTTACTCCGAAATCTAGCGCACCCGCCTTACCCGGCGCGCCGGCCAGCGGGCGGTAGCGTTCGCCTCGTGCCACAGCTCGACATGATCGACGAGACCTTCGTGGTGGCCGAGCCGGCCGCTGTGGCCGCCGTGCTGCACGACCCGCAGCGCTGGCGGCGCTGGTGGCCCGAGCTGGAGCTTTCGGTGTTCGCCGACCGCGGCATCCAGGGCGTGCGGTGGAACGTCACCGGCGCGCTGACCGGCAGCATGGAGGTCTGGCTGGAGCCGTTCGGCGACGGGGTGATCCTGCACTACTACCTGCGGGCCGACCCCGCTGGCGCGCCGTACCGGTCGGTCCACCGGGCGGTTGCCGAGGTCCGCCGCCGGCAGCGCGCCATCAAGCGGATCTTCTGGGCGCTGAAGGACGAGCTGGAGGGCGGCCGCCGGCCTGGGGAGCCGCCGGCCTGGGTCACGGCGGCCGGTGTCTCGGGTGCCGGTGTTTCGGCACACGGAGAGTCGGCGGAGGGATGCGGCGGGTCGTAGGGTCGTCGGGTGCGGGTGCATGTCGTCTCCGACGTCCACGGCCGGGTCGACGCGCTGGCCAGGGCGGGTCGCGGCGCAGATGCCTTGCTGTGCCTGGGTGACCTGCTGCTGTTCATCGACTATGCCGACCATTCCGCCGGGATCATGGGCGAGTTGTTCGGCGCGGAGGCGGTCCGGCGCTACATCGACCTGCGCACCGCCCGCCGCTTCGACGAGGCCCGGGACTGGGCCCGCTCGCTGTGGGCCACGCTCGGCGACCCGCGCACCCATATCGACCGGGCGGTCCGCGACCAGTACTCCCAGGTGTTCGGGGCGTTCCCCACGCCGACGTACGTGACCTACGGCAACGTCGACCTGCCCGCCGTGTGGCCGGAGTTCGCCCGCGACGGGGTGCAGGTGGTGGACGGCGGCACGGTCGAGCTCGGCGGCTGGCGGTTCGGGTTCGTCGGGGGTGGGCTGCGCACCGCGATGCGCACCCCGAACGAGATCTCCGATGAGGAGTACGCCGCCAAGGTGGCCGCGGTCGGCGAGGTCGACGTGCTGTGCTGCCACATCCCGCCCGCGCTGCCGGAGCTGACCTACGACGTGGTGGCCCGCCGGTTCGAGCGGGGGAGCGAGGCGGTGCTGGAGGCGGTGCTGCGTACCCAGCCGCGGTTCGTGCTGTTCGGGCACGTGCACCAGCCGCTGCAGCACCGGGTCCGGATCGGCCGGACGGAGTGCATCAACGTCGGTCACTTCCGGGCGCTGGGCGAGCCGTTCGTCCTGCAGTGGTAGGTGGCCGCCCACGCAGGACGCGCAACCTCGGTGCGGACCTGCCGCACGCCGTCTCGCCGACGCTGTCCGGCGCCTGGTGCTGGTCGGCACAATGCACGGGTGGTCACGGTCAGCAGCGGTGCCGCTGGTGGGCGGCGGCAGCGGGTAGCCTTTCGCCCCATGGCCGACCAGTCCACGCAGACGATCGTGATGCGAGCCACCCCCGCCGAGATCATGGCGATCATCGCGGACTTCCCGAGATACCCCGAGTGGGTCGGCGCGGCCAAGTCGTGCGAGGTACTGGACGCCTACCCGGACGGGCGAGCCAAGCAGGTGCGGTTCGTGTTGGACGCCGGCGTGCTGAAGGACGAGTACGTGCTGCAGTACCAGTGGTGGGGCGACGAGCGGGTGGTCTGGGACCTGGTCCGCGGCCAGATGCAGCGCAGCCAGCACGGGGAGTACGCGCTGGCGCTGCAGGACGGCGCCGCGACGAAAGTGACCTACACCCTGGCGGTGGAGCTGAACATCCCGATGCTCGGGCTGTTCAAGCGCAAGGCTGAGAAGGTGATCATGGACACCGCGCTGAAGGAGCTGAAGCGGCGGGTCGAGACCTGACCGCGCTGGCGGCACCGGCCCGGTAACACCGATGGCCTACGCTTCGCCCGTGCGCGTGCTGCTGTTCACCGGCAAGGGCGGGGTCGGCAAGACCACCGCCGCCGCGGCCACCGGCGCGAAGATCGCCTGCCGGGGCAGCAAGACGCTGGTGCTGTCCTGCGATCCGGCGCATTCGCTGGCCGACGCGCTGGCGGTACCGCTCGGGCCCGAGCCCCTGGAGGTCGCCCCGGCGCTGTTCGCCATGCAGGTGGACACCCAGCGGCGGTTCGAGCTGCGGTGGGCCGAAGTGCAGCGGTACCTCGCCGACCTGTTCGCCCGCGGCGGCATCGACCCGCTGCAGGCCGAGGAGCTGACCGTGCTGCCCGGCGCGGACGAGGTGCTGGCCCTGCTGGAGCTGCGCGACCAGGCGGCCAGCGGCCGGTGGGACGCGCTGGTGGTGGACTGCGCGCCGACCGCGGAGACGCTGCGGCTGCTGGCCCTGCCCGAGGCGCTGTCCTGGTACATGGAGCGGGTCTTCCCGACCCACCGGCGGGTGCTGCGGGGGCTGCGGCTGACCCGGCTGGCCGGCCCGCTGCCCGGCGACGCGGTGCTGGACGCGCTCGGCGCGCTGCACGAGGAGCTGGCCGACGTGCGCCGGCTGCTGGCCGAGCCGGCGGTCACCAGCGTCCGGCTGGTGCTCACCCCCGAGTCGGTCGTGGTGGCCGAGTCCCGGCGCACCCTCACCAGCCTCGCCCTGTACGGCTACCGGGTCGACGCGGTGCTGGCCAACCGGGTGTTCCCGACCGGCGGCGGCGACCCGTGGCTGGCGTCCTGGGCGCGCACCCAGCAGGCCCAGCTCGCCGAGGTGCGGGCGTCGTTCGGCGACATCCCGGTCCGCACCCTGGGCTACCGGGCCGAGGAGCCGGTCGGGCTGGCCGCGCTGCTGGAGGTCGCCGCCGAGCTGTACGGTCCGGACGACCCGCTCGGCCCGGCCGGCGAGATGGTCACAGCCGGTGAGCTGGTCACCGTCGAGGCCGACGGCGACGGATACCTACTGCAGGTGGCGCTGCCACTGGCCGGCCGGGACGGGATCGCGCTGGCCCGGTCCGGCGACGACCTGGTGCTCACCGTGGACGGGCGCCGGCGGATGCTGCCGCTGCCGAGCGTGCTGCGGCGTTGCCGGGCGGACGGGGCTCGGCTGGCCGGCGGCCGGCTTGCGGTGCGGTTCGTGCCCGATCCGGCCCAATGGCCTGATCAGGCGCAGTGGCCTGATCAGGCGCAGCGGCCCGGTCCGGCGCAGGGGCCGGTGTCGTGAACGGCGGCGAACCCGGCGCCGCCGCGGCGCAGGCGCTCCGGCTGCTGGCCGGCGTGCAGGAGTGGGTCCGTCACGACCTCGGGCCGCACGTGGCTGCCGCGCCGCACGTGACTGCTGCGCGCCTGGCAACCGGGGCGCCGGAGTGCCGGTACTGCCCGCTGTGCGCCGCCATCGCGGTGCTCCGCGGCGACCGACCGGAGGTCACCGAGAAGCTGGTGGAGGCCGGCAGCGCGCTGCTGACCGCGCTGCGTGCCGTGTTCGAGCCCGTGCCCGCCTGGCCGGGAGCCGGCCCGGCCGACCATGGGGCCGATGATCCGGCGGGACACCGAGCCGGGCGCCGGCCCGGGCCGGGCGCCGCCGGGCACCGAGCTGCCGGGCCACCGGACGGCTCCCGGGTGGAACGGATCGACCTGGACTGATGGCGCTGGCAATCGGGGTCGATATCGGCGGTACCAAGGTGGCCGCCGGCGTGGTGGACGAGGCCGGGAAGGTGCTGGAGACGGTGCGCCGCCCGACCCCGGGTCACGACGTCGACGAGACCGAGGACACCATCTGCGCGGTGGTGGGCGAGCTGAGCGCCCGGCACCGGGTGGTCGCGGTGGGCATCGGCGCGGCCGGCTGGATCGCCACCGACCGGGCCACCGTGCTGTTCTCCCCGCATTTGGCCTGGCGGAACGAGCCGCTGCGGGACGCGCTGGGCGACCGGATCGGGCTGCCGGTCGTGGTGGAGAACGACGCCAACGCCGCGGCCTGGGCGGAGTACCGCTACGGCGCCGCGCAGGGGGAGCGGGTGGTCTGCTGCGTCACCCTGGGCACGGGCATCGGCGGTGGGCTGGTGGTCTCCGGGGTGCTGTTCCGCGGGGCGCACGGGGTGGCCGCCGAGTACGGTCACATGGCCATCGTGCCCGGCGGTCGGCGGTGCGCCTGCGGCAACCGTGGCTGCTGGGAGATGTACGCCTCGGGGCGGGCGCTGGCCCGGGACGCCCGGGAGCTGGCCGAGGTGTCCCCGGTGGCCGCCGAGCGGCTGCTGGAGCTGGCCGGCGGCGAGCCGGCGCAGCTCACCGGGGAGCACGTGACGGTCGCCGCTCGGGAGGGTGACCCGGCGGCGATGGAGATCTTCATCGAGATGGACCGCTGGCTCGGCCGCGGCATCGCGAACCTGGCCGCCGTGCTGGACCCCACGGTGGTGGTGATCGGCGGCGGGGTCTGCGCGGCCGGTGACCTGCTGCTGGGACCGACCGCGGAGGAGTTCGCGGCGACCCTCACCGGCCGCGGCTTCCGCCCGGCGGCCCGCATCGCGCTGGCCCGGTGCGGCCCGCTGGCCGGCCTGATCGGCGCCGCCGACCTGGCCCGCCGCCGCCAGTCCTGACCCGCCCCGGCCCCTGTGCCCGCACCCGGCGGTCCTTTCACCGGCTTCCGCACGGGGACTGGATCAGGCCGTCAGCGGTCAGGTCTGGCTGCTGACCCAGCCTGCGCGCCAAGCGCGGCGTCGAGGGTGATCGCGGCATCGATGAGGGCCAGGTGGGTGAACGCTTGGGGGAAGTTACCGAGCTGCTCGCCGGTGAGCGCGATCTCCTCGGAGTAGAGCCCCAGGTGGTTGGCGTAGGTCAGCATCTTCTCGAAGGCGGTGCGGGCGTCGTCTAACCGGCCGGCCCTGGTGAGCGCGTCGACGTAGGCGAACGAGCAGAGGGAGAAGGTGCCCTCGACCCCGCGCAGCCCGTCGGGTGACGCCGCAGGGTCGTAGCGGTAGACCAGGCTGTCGGTGACCAGCTCGTCGTCCATCGCTGCGAGCGTCGAGAGCCATATCGGGTCACGCCCGTCGACGAACCCGACGGTGGGCATCCGCAGCAGCGCGGAGTCCAGGACGTCGGTGTTGTAGTGCTGGACGAAAGCCTGCCGCGACTGATGGTAGCCCTGCTCCATGACCTGCTGGTAGATCCGGTCCCGCTCGGCGATCCAGCGCTCCAGCGGGGCCGGCCGGCCGTGCGCGGTTGCCATCCGGATTCCCCGGTCGAACGCGACCCAGGTCATCACCCGCCCGTAGGTGAACGGCTGACGGCCCCCGCGGGTCTCCCAGATGCCCTCCTCGGGCTGGTCCCAGTTGTCGGCCACCCAGTTCAGGACGTGGGTGACTGCCTTCCAGCCGCGATGGGGCACCTCCATTCCCGCCTGGTAGGCGGCGTACAAGCTGTCCAGGGC
>JBKOWA010000436.1:0-3077 GCA_046724155.1 Actinomycetota bacterium | reverse complement strand
CCGTCGAGGTTGTCGCGCGCCCAGGTGTCGCCGGTGCGGACCGGGCAGTCGTGCATGTCGTTGCAGAGGTTCGGCACCACGAACGACAGCGTCGGCAGCGTCGTGTAGTCCGCCGGGAACCGGGAGAACCGCAGGTTGCTGGCCGGCGGCACGTTGCTGAAGTCCACCCAGGGGTTGTGCTTGCGGGCGTAGCCGTCGCTGCCGCAGCCGGGGTAGCCGTCCTCCGGCATCGACTCGGAGTACCCGGCGAAGGTGAGTCCGGCGGCGATCAGCTGGTGCCCCAGGTTGTCGCCGGAGAACGTGTGCGGGCAGGAGTCATTGGTGATGCCCTGGGTCGCCCCGGAGTAGAGCGCCAGGTAGTTGGGCTGGCTCGGATGCGTGACCGCGAACGACTGGGTGAAGTTGGCACCCCGGCCCACCAGGGAGGAGAGGTACGGCGCGTTCGGGTTGCCGATCACGGAGCCGTACCGGCGGTTCTCGAAGATCGCGATCACCACGTGGTCGTACCGGGGCACCGGGGTGTTCGCGGTGGGCGTGGCGGTCGGGGATCCGGTGCCGGTGGACGGCGCGGCGGTCGGCCCGGGTGCCGGCTTGGGGGTGCACGCGGCGGTGAGGACGGCAACCAACGCGCCGAGGACGACTGCGCTGTGGGTGACCTGCATCCGGCGCCTCCCTAAGGTCACCGGCCCGTGCCGGCGGGACAGCGACCGGCCGAGAGGGCCGGCCGAGGGCCCTCCACCAAGTACCCGGGCCGGTCGCCGGGGGCTGCCGCCCGGCGCCACCGCACACCCTGCCACCCGCTGCGCCGACGCCGCCGGAACCCGCCCGGTGATCCTGCCCGCACATCCGGCCGGTGGTCAGCTCTGCCGGATGGTGAAGTCCTCGATCACCGGGTTGGCCAGCAGCGTCTCGGCGATCGTGCGTACGGTCTCCTCGGCAGTGCCGTCCACCACCTCGAGCTCGAAGTGCTTGCCCTGCCGCACGCCGGTCACCTGGTCGAAGCCGAGCCGCGGCAGCGCGCCCAGGATCGCCTGCCCCTGCGGGTCGAGGATCTCCGGCTTGAGCACGACATCGACGACCACGCGCGCCACGGAGCCTCCATCCGCCGTTCACCGTCTACCTATCGCCTGCCACGGTAGCCGGGCCCGCGGTCCGGCATGCCGTGGCTCCCGGCGGTGGAGTGAGTTTCCGGGGAGTTTTATCAAGGGCTCCAGTGTGTAGGGTTGTCAAAACTTAGCGAGAAACGAGGGCTGTGGAATGGACCGGGCCGGGGCGGCGCTGGCGGCGATCGAAGCCGGCAGGGTGGCCGCGTCCGTCGAGTCGAGGACGCTGGACTTCAAGCGGCAGGGCCGTTCCCGCGATGACACGGCCCGCGATCTGGCCGCCGCAGCGGCCTGCTTCGCAAACAGCATCGGCGGGACGGTCGTCGTCGGAGTGCATGACCGCACGCCCGGGCCTGGCGCCTTCGAAGGCACCGACCTCGATCCGGACTGGTTGGCCAGGCGCATCTACGAGGTCACCGACCCGCCGCTGATCGTCTGCGTCGAGACCAGGACGCACTGTGGCGTACGGCTGTTGGAGATCCGGTGCCCGCGCAGCCCGGAGGTGCACCAGGTCGACGGCCGGGCCACCCACCGGATCGGTACCTCGTGCGAGCGGATGAGCAGCGCGCAGATCGCCACGGTCGTCGCCGAACGGCGGGGTCACGACTGGTCGGCGGAAGACAGCCACGTGCCGCTGACGGCCACGTCGCCGATCGCGGTCGATCTGGCCAGGAACCTGCTGAGGGGCAGCACCGACCCGGCCCGGCGCGCCCGGGCGGCGCAGTCGACACCCGACCTGCTGCGGGCACTCGGGCTGGTGACGGTCGAGGGAACGCTGGTCCGAGCCGGCGAGCTGCTGTTCGTCGAGCCGCTGGCGCAGTCCGGCGATCTCGTCGTGTACCAGTACCGGCGCAGCCCGAGCGACGAGCCGGCGCTCATCGAGCGCCTGGGTCGGCCGCTGCTCCCCGCGTTGCTGCGGACCCTGGAGCTGGTCGAGGCGCGGGTCGAGAAGACGCCGGTCAAACTCCCGACCGGCCAGCAGCTGCACCTGGCGGATCTGCCGGAGGCCGCGGTGCGGGAGGCGATCGCCAACGCCGCGACTCACCGTGACTACCGGCTCGGCGTCCCCGTCCAGATCGAGCACGCACCGACGAAGCTCACCGTCGTGTCGCCCGGACGGCTGGTCAGCGGCGTCACCGTCGACAACATCCTCACCACGTCGTCACGGCCGCGGAACGCCCGTCTCACCGGCGCCGTGCGGGTGCTCGGACTCGCCGAGGAGGCCGGTGTCGGCGTCGACCGGATGTACCGCGAGATGGTTCGGGTCGGGTACCAGCCGCCACATTTCGTGGAGAACGCCGAGCAGGTCCAGGTGACGCTGTTCGGCGGTGCGCCCAACAAGCCGTTGGCCCGCTACATCGCAACCCTGCCGCCGGGCGAGGCCGACGACGCGGACACCCTCCTGGTGCTGTACCTGCTGCTCACCCGGCACACGGTGAACGCCGGTCTGGCCGCACCGTTCCTGCAGAAGGCGGTCGAGGAGGTCGAGGAGATCCTCCGCCGCCTCAGCGGTGACGCCGTCGCGATGCTCGAGCCGACCAGGGAGACAGCGCGACGGCGCCAGCCGAACTACCGGCTGCGCGAGCATGCGATCCGATCCCTCGACACCGCGGTCCGCTACCGGCGGCGAACCGCGGACGAGACCGACCGCAAGGTGATCGAACTGGTCCGCGAAACCGGCCAGGTCAACGCGCGGCTGATCAAGATCGCGCTGGATCTCAACACCCTGACGGCATCCCGCGTGCTGGGCAGCCTGGTGGAGCGCCAGATCCTGGTGAAGACCTCGACGTCGCAGCGCGGACCAGGGGTGACGTACGGCCCCGGCCCGCGGTTTCCGGCCACCAGGCCGGCCGGCTCACGGGCACTCCCAGGCTAGCGGCCACATCCGCCGACACGGCAGCTGCCCAGCAGCTGGGCACGCTCCCGGACCTCCGGTTTCGACGGAGTTTTATCAGACCCTACACAAGGTAGGGC
>JBKOWA010000045.1:0-3783 GCA_046724155.1 Actinomycetota bacterium | reverse complement strand
CGAGCAAAGCAACTCAACACCCCCGAGCTGCGGCGGTGCGGAAGAACACGAAACCCGGACTCCGCGCGCCGCCGCCTCCGGCCGCGATAGACGTGCGGCCGAAGCCGGTCATGATCAGATGTGCGCCGCTTCCGCTCATCGGACCAATGACCATGAGGCAGCAGGGCCTTGGCGCAGGCGTCTGAGTGGGTCCTTCGGGGTCGGAGGGACTGTGCGGCTCGCTCGGCGGCGCGAGTAGCGCCGAAGCCTCCATGCTGGCTTCAAAACCGCACAGTCCCTTTGATTGTGATCGTAGGTGGGCAGGGAGGGCTGGCGATGCGTTGGCGAGTTGTGATGTGCGGGCTTCTTGCCGTAGGTGGTCTCGTAGAGCGCGGGCTGAGGTGGCGCCGATCCGAAGCTGGATCCGCAGGGTTTCCGCCGAGACCGGGCGGCCTGTCTGTGCCCAGTGGTCAGCGTTGATCTGACGGGCGTGTCTCAGCGTCACCGTGTCAGCCTCACCCTGGCGATCTACCGGTGGTCGGGCTGGTGAACTGTCGGCTGGGGAACTTGCCCGCGACACCGAGGTGAACGGCCGATTGTCCGGCTTGGCCTCTTCCTGCGGTTCGGCTGCTGACTGGGCGGCCTGATCGAGGGGTGGTCGGTTGCGGATCTGGCGCATCAGGAGCTCGTAGGCTCCGATCAGCGCCAAGGACGGCCACGCGGCGATCACCCGGCCGTACACCGTCGGCTCGGCGACCGCCATATTGGCGGCCAGACTCGCGATGCTCCCTACCAGCAGCAGCACCCAAGGCAGCAACCCGCCGCGCAAACCGGAGCGGGAGTCCAACAGCAGCGACATCGACGAGGCGACGATCATGCCGTCCACCGATAGCGGGATCAGCGCCGCTGTCCATGCCACCTCACCATGTGCCAACGCGAGGGTGTGCATGTGCCGGTAGGAGACCACCGCGGCGATCCCCGCGAGGACCACGACGCTGGCCGTGGTCAGCCGGCGGATCCACCGCTCCCCACTCCACGAGGCTGCCACGGTCACCACCGTCACTCCCCCGCTTCCACGTCGTCCACCAGAGACGCAGCGTCCAGCGACATCTCCCCCAGCGGCACGATAATGTGGGCAGAAGGTTTGAATCCCTCCTCGGACACGTACCAATCTCCGACGGATAGGGCCGGGGCTGTGCCTCGGCCTTCACTGTGTGTGTCGTGGGGTGGTAGGTGAGTTTGAGGCCGATGTGTCCGTAGAGGGCGGCCTTGTCGTTGGGGTCGGCGTCGCGGAGCACGGTGAGGTAGTCGGTGAGGCCGGTGAGCAGCTGGGCGATGTCGTCGCGGTTGAGCTGGGGTCGCAGGCCGGTTTGGCGTAGCCGGGCCTGGGCTGCGGCTCGTTCGGCCTGGGTTTGGGCGATCCAGCCGGCGATGAGGGCCGGGTCGCTGTGGTCGTCGAGGGCTTCGAGTGCGGCGCGGTGTCGGGCGAGCTTGCGGTCGGCCTCGGCGATCGCGCGCCGGGCTTGGTCGGTGGTGGTGTCGGTCGGTGTGTCCTGGGCGGTGTGGAGCTGGTCGATGAGGGTGTTCAGGCGGGCGGGGGCGAAGATCTGGGTGAGCCATCGGTGGAGTGCGGGGGTGATGGCGTCTTCGCGGAGGTAGACGTTGCGCGGGTGGTTGATCTTGTTGGCCAGGGCGTACTGGTTGGGGAACCGGCAGCGGTAGTAGGCCGCGTCGTGGTTCCATTCCCCTTGCATGCGCCGCTGGCAGAGGCCGCAGTACAGCCGGCTGCGTAGCTGGTAGGGGTGGCTGGTCCGGTGTGGGGTGTGCTGGGTCGGCCCGCGGCCTCGGGCGCGGAGGATCTGCTGGGCGTGGTCGTAGGTGGCCTGGTCGATGATCGGTGGGTGCGCGGGCTGGTCGGAGTGCACCCATGCCTCGGCTGGGTTCCAGCGCAGTTTGGTGGTGTGGCCGAGGGCGACGTCCTCGACATCGAGCAGGACTTCTTGCTTGCGTTGCTTGTTCCAGACCTGCCGGCCGGTGTAGCGGGGGTTGGTGAGGATCACCCGGACCGCGCCTTTGGACCAGGCGATCCCGCAGCGGTGCCGGTTGCGGGCGGGGTCGTGGGCGGACGGGCAGGCGATGCCGTCGCGGGTGAGTCCTTCGGCGATGGCGAACAGGCCGGTGCCGGCGAGGAACTCGGTGAAGATCCGGACCACGACGGCGGCGGCGGGTTCGTCGATGGCCAGGCCGTGCAGTCGGCGGCCGTCGGCGGCCTTGGCCGGGTTCGGGTGCGGGCCGAGATCGACCAGGAGGTAGCCGTAGGGTGGTCGGCCGCCGAGGAACCGGCCTTCCATCTGGGCTTGGGAGGCCATGGCGGTGCGGACCCGGACCTTGATCCGGTTCCGTTCGCCCTTGGACATGCCGCCGAACACCGACATGATCAGGTCGTGGGCCTCGTTGTTCGGGTCGATCGGCCCGCCGACCTCGGGTACCCACAGCGGTACGTCGTAGTGGACGAACAGCGGGAAGGTGTTGCCGAACTGGTTGCCGTAGAACTCCCGCTGCGGCTCGCCGATCACCACGGCGTCGAACCCGCGGTTCGGGTTCTTCAGCTCGGTCAGCAGGGCGAGCGCCTGCGGCCGGCGCTGCCAGGGGATGGCCCGGCTGTGGCCGGAGTCGAAGTACTCGGCGACGATGGCGCCGCCGTGGGGTTCGATGAGGGCCTTGGCGCGGGTCAGCTGCCAGGCCCGGGAGGCTTCGGGGTCTTGCTGGTCCTCGGTGGAGACCCTGCCCTTGAACGCGAACCGAATCACGCTGCCCTCCTATCCGTCGCGGTGCTGTCGAGCTGATCACGCTCGGGTGGTCCCGGGACCGGCATGGCGGCGCGAAGGATCCGCAGCAGCACCGCCGCGGCGGCGGGACTCAGATGCGGTGGGTGTTCGGGCAGGATCATCCGCAGCGGCTGCTGACCCGGCTCCGCCTGCCCGCTCCCGGGCCGCGGGACCGCGGACCGGCTCGGCCGATTCCGCTGGTCAGCCATCGCTGCCCGCCGTCCCGGCCCGGCCTGCTTTCGCGGTGGGCACCCTGGCCGGCACAGCGGGTGCCTGGGCCGGTCGGGATGGCGCCCACCGCGCGAACGGTAGGGCCGGGTGCCGCCAGGGCGTTGCCGGTCCGTCAGAGGGTGCTGCCGCGTCCACCGTGGTGGTCATGCCCCTGCCCCTTTCCGCCCCGCCCCAAGTGGTGACATCACCGTGGTGAGGCTGCTGGTGCTGGCCGCCGCGGCGGAACCTGTCCACGACGGCCAGTGCCCACCCGAACCACCAGTTCATGCTGTTCGGCCACCGGATCGCCCCCTGACGGTTTGGTGGACGATAGCTCCACTTCGCGTAAAGCGGATGACGCGCAAACGCGCAGCAGCATGGGGTATGGCACCGGGCCCGCCGCGGAGACCACCGCCATGGCGGCCAGGACGCTGCGTGGTCGGGTCAGATTGTGTACGGCGTCGCGCAGCCCGAATGTCAGCCCGGCGGCGTACACCCCGGCCGGGGCGAGCGCCCCGGGCCAGACCGGGAGTAGACCGAAGCGGGCCAGCACCGCCAGCCGAATGGTTCGGTCCCGGGCGAGCAGCAGGACCCGTGGTGGACTGGACACCGGCGCCCGGTGACAGCAACCGCAATGCCGGAAGGGCCGTCATGCCGCCCGCCTTTCCGCCGCGGGGAGGGTAATGAGTTCGGCTGGTGGTTCGGGTGGGCGGCGCAGGATGAGGACGTCTTCGTGTTGGATGAGTTGGATGGGTCGGCCTTGGGT
>JBKOWA010000457.1:0-3172 GCA_046724155.1 Actinomycetota bacterium | reverse complement strand
CTTCGTGACCGACCCGGAGCGGATGGAGGCGGTCCTCGAGGAGCCGTACATCCTGATCACCAGCTCCAAGATCTCCTCGGTCAAGGACCTGCTCCCGCTGCTGGAGAAGGTCATGCAGTCCGGCAAGCCGCTGCTGGTCATCGCCGAGGACGTCGAGGGCGAGGCGCTGGCCACCCTGGTCGTCAACAAGATCCGCGGCACCTTCAAGTCGGTCGCGGTCAAGGCGCCCGGCTTCGGCGACCGCCGCAAGGCGATGCTGACCGACATGGCGATCCTGACCGGTGGCGAGGTCATCAGCGAGGACATCGGCCTGAAGCTGGAGACCGCCACGCTGGACCTGCTCGGCAAGGCCCGCAAGGTGGTGGTCACCAAGGACGAGACCACCATCGTCGAGGGCGCCGGTGACCCGGACCAGATCGCCGGCCGGGTGAACCAGATCCGCGCCGAGATCGAGAAGAGCGACTCCGACTACGACCGGGAGAAGCTGCAGGAGCGGCTGGCCAAGCTGGCCGGCGGCGTTGCGGTGATCAAGGTCGGCGCGGCCACCGAGGTCGAGCTGAAGGAGCGCAAGCACCGCATCGAGGACGCCGTGCGCAACGCGAAGGCGGCCGTCGAGGAGGGCATCGTGGCCGGCGGCGGCGTCGCGCTGCTGCAGTCCGGCGCGACCGCGTTCGAGAAGCTCGAGCTGGAGGGCGACGAGGCCACCGGCGCGAACATCGTGCGGATCGCCCTGGAGGCCCCGCTCAAGCAGATCGCTGTCAACGCCGGCTACGAGGGCGGCGTCGTGGTGGAGAAGGTGCGCGGCCTGCCGGTCGGGCACGGCCTGAACGCGGCCACCGGCGAGTACGTGGACATGCTCGCGGCCGGCGTGCCGGACCCGGCCAAGGTGGTCCGGTCCGCGCTGCAGAACGCCGCGTCCATCGCGGCCCTGTTCCTCACCACCGAGGCCGTGGTGGCGGACAAGCCGGAGAAGGAGAAGGCCGGCGCCGGTGCCGGCATGCCCGGCGGCGGCGACATGGACTTCTGATCGGCCGCAGTACGGTGCGAGGGGCGGTTCCCGGCGGGGAGCCGCCCCTCAGCGTTTCGCCCCGGCTTCCCGGGCGCGCCGGTCACGTGGGCATGCGGAACACTGGGTGCGCACGCGAGCGACAGCGGGCGCGGAGGCCGGGCAGCCGCCCGGCCGCGCGGATCCGGGGGGGACGATGTGCGGCACGCGCTGAGCCCGTGGCAGCGGTCCCGCGACCTGGGGCGGCTGGCCGGCCAGCGGTTCGACCTGCTGGTCATCGGCGGCGGGGTCACCGGCTGCGGCGTGGCGCTGGACGCGGCCGGCCGTGGGCTGTCCGTCGCGCTGCTCGAGGCCAGGGACCTGGCCGCCGGCACGTCCAGCCGGTCCAGCAAGCTGGTCCACGGCGGGCTGCGCTACCTCGAGCAGCTCAACTTCGGGCTGGTGCACGAGGCGCTGGTCGAGCGCGGGCTGCTGCTCCAGCGGCTGGCTCCGCACCTGGTCCGCCCGCAGCCGTTCCTGCTGCCGCTGACCGCCCGCTGGCACCGCCCGTACTACGGCGCCGGGGTGCTGGCCTACGACGTGTTCGCCTCCGCTTCGCCGTTCGGGCGCGGGCTGCCGCGGCACCGGCACCTGTCCCGGCGCGCGCTGCTGGCGGAGTTCCCCGGGCTGCGGCCGGGCGTGGTGACCGGTGCCATCCGGTACTACGACGCGCAGGTGGACGACGCCCGGTTCGTGGTCGCGCTGGCCCGCACCGCGGCGGCGTACGGCGCGGCGGTGCTGACCAGCGCGCGGGCCACGGCGCTGCTGCGGGACGGCGAGCGCGTCGTCGGGGTCCGGGTGCGCGACCTGGAGGGTCAGCAGGCGTACGACGTGCGGGCCCGGGCGGTGGTCGCCGCGACCGGCGTGTGGAGCGACGACATCGGCGAGCTGCTGACGGCGGGCGACCCCACCGTCGGGAGCGCCAGTGGAGCCGGTGGCCCGGCGCCGGTGGGCCTGCGGGTGCGGGCCAGCAAGGGGGTTCACCTGCTGGTGCCGCGGCGCTGCATCGACGGCGACTCCGGGCTGATCCTGCGCACCGAGACCAGCGTGCTGTTCGTCATCCCCTGGGGCCGGCACTGGATCATCGGCACCACCGACACCCGCTGGGACCTGGACCGGGCCCACCCGGCGGCCAGCTCCCGGGACATCGACTACCTGCTCGAGCACGTCAACACGGTGCTGGTCCGGCCGCTGACCCGGGCCGACATCCAGGGCGTGTACGCCGGGCTGCGGCCGCTGCTGGCCGGCGAGTCGGACGCCACCTCCCGGCTGTCGCGGGAGCACGCGGTGGTGGAGCCGGTGCCGGGGCTGGTGCTCATCGCGGGGGGCAAGTACACGACTTACCGGGTGATGGCCCGCGACGCGGTGGATGCCGCCCTGCGGTACCGGCACCCGGCGCCGGTCAGCCGCACCCACCTGCTGCCGCTGGTCGGTGCCCGGGCCTTCGACCGGGTGTGTGCCGACCGGGAGCGGCTGGCCGCCGCGCACCGGCTGGACGCCGGCCGGCTGGAGCGGCTGCTCGGCCGGTACGGCGACCAGGTCGGCGACCTGCTCCGGCTGCTGGCCGAGCGCCCGGAGCTGGCCGAACCGCTGCCCGGCGCGCCGGAGTACCTGGCCGCGGAGGCGTACTACGCCGCGTCCGCCGAGGGCGCGCTGCACCTGGACGACGTGCTGACCCGGCGGACCCGGATCTCGGTGGAGACCGAGCACCGCGGGGTGCGCACCGCGGAGCGGGTGGCCGCCCTGGTGGCCCCGGTGCTGGGCTGGACCCCCGCCGCGATCCGCCGCGAGGTGGAGCACTACACGGCGCGGGTGGCGGCCGAGCGTTCCTCGCAGACCATGCCGGACGACCACACGGCGGACGCCGCCAGGCTGGGTGCGCCGGACGTGCGGGGGGCGGCGATGGCGCTGGACACCTCCCCCTGACCCGGCCGGCCCGGGACCCGGCTGGCTCCCTGAGACCTGGCTGATGCAGTGGGTCCGGCGTCAGCGGGGCTGGGCGGGGTCGGCGTCCGGCAGGTCGTCGGCGCCACCTGGCCGGTGGGCATCCGGCAGCTGCTCGCCCGGCGCGGGCCCGGCCGCCGGCGCAGCATCGCCCTGGTCCGCGGGTGTGGCCTCCTGGTGCGC
>JBKOWA010000505.1:0-1951 GCA_046724155.1 Actinomycetota bacterium | reverse complement strand
AGACAGAGAGGGCGCTTGTAGATGTTTGCGGCGGCACGCAGCTGCGCTATCGTGGGCCGTGCCTCCCCGGCCTCCCACTCTGCGACGCGTCCGTCTGGCACCCCGATCTTGCGGGCTGCTGCCAAGGGGGTTAGTCCGATCGACTCGCGTGCCCAGCGGAGCACGGCAGGCTCCACCAGGGCGGGGATCGAGGCGGCCATGCGCCCCATCCTGCCGTAGGCGGCACGTCAGTGGAACGATCTCGCTCCGGCGAGCCGCCGGTACGGGTCGGCCAGCCCGGTGTGACCGGCGACTGAGACCGCCTGGCGGCGCTACCCGTCGGCGTCGGACTAGCTGACGGCGTTCCTGCTGGTCATCAGGCGGGCGGAGGATGCGAGATTCGAACTCGCGAGGGGTTGCCCCCAACACGCTTTCCAAGCGTGCGCCCTAGGCCACTAGGCGAATCCTCCTGGGACCCGGGGGAGGGTCCTGGTACCCCGGGAGGATACAGGTAGCTGGGAGAGGTGCCAGGGCGCCGCGGGCGGGGGGCGTCGCGGCGGCGGGTGAGGCGGGGTGGGTACAGTGGGGGCAGCCCCTCGCGCGGCGTACATCCTGTGAACTCCCCCAGGGTCGGAAGGCAGCAAGGGTAAGCGGGCTCTGGCGGGTGCGCGAGGGGTCTTCGCGTCTGCGGGGGCGGGCTCCGGCGGCGTGCGGTCGCCGGGATGCCCTAGGGTCGTCGGCGTGGCACTCGCGCTGTATCGCAAGTACCGGCCGGCCACCTTCGCCGAGGTGGTTGGGCAGGAGCACGTCACCGGGCCGTTGCAGCAGGCGTTGGCGCACGGGCGGATCAACCACGCGTACCTGTTCTCCGGTCCGCGCGGCTGCGGCAAGACCTCCTCGGCGCGGATCCTGGCCCGGTCGCTGAACTGCGCGCAGGGGCCGACCCCGACGCCCTGCGGCAGCTGCGGGTCCTGCCTTGCGCTGGCCCCGGACGGGCCGGGCAGCCTTGATGTGATCGAGATCGACGCGGCCTCGCACGGTGGCGTCGACGACGCCCGTGACCTGCGGGAGCGGGCGTTCTTCGCGCCGGTGAGCTCGCGTTTCAAGGTCTACATCATCGACGAGGCGCACATGGTCAGCTCGCAGGGCTTCAACGCCCTGCTCAAGCTGGTCGAGGAGCCGCCGGAGTTCCTGGTCTTCGTCTTCGCCACCACCGAGCCGGACAAGGTGCTGCCGACGATCAAGTCGCGCACCCACCACTACCCGTTCCGGCTGATCCCGCCGGGCACGCTGCGCGGGCTGCTGGAGCGGATCTGCGCCGATGAGGGCGCGGTCGTGGAGCCATCGGTGTTCCCGCTGGTGGTGCGCGCCGGCAACGGCTCGGCCCGGGACTCGCTGTCGGTGCTGGACCAGCTGCTCGCCGGGGCCGGCCCGGACGGCGTGGTCTACCGGGAGGCGATGGCGCTGCTCGGGGTGACCGACGCGGCGCTGCTGGACGAGATGATCGGCGCGCTGGCCGTCCGGGACGGTGCCGCGGTGTTCCAGACCGTGGACGCCGTGGTCGAGGCGGGCCACGACCCGCGCCGGTTCGCCGGCGACCTGCTGGAGCGGCTGCGCGACCTGCTGGTGCTGGACGCGGTGCCGGACGCGCTGGCCAAGGGGCTGCTCGACGGGCCGGCCGACCAACTCGACCGGATGGCGGACCAGGCCAGGCGGCTCGGCGCCGGCACGCTGTCCCGGCTGGCCGACATCGTGCACAACGGGCTGGTCGAGATGCGCGGCACCACCTCGCCGCGGCTGCTGCTGGAGCTGGTCTGCGCCCGGATGCTGCTGCCGTCCGCCGGTGCCGACCTGAGCGCGGTGCTGCAGCGGCTGGAACGGCTGGAGCGGCGGGCCGACATCGCCGGGACCCGGCCGGCCGGGGAGCACCAGCCAACAGCGGAACGGCCGGCTGCGGAAGGGCCAGCCAGGC
>JBKOWA010000429.1:0-5725 GCA_046724155.1 Actinomycetota bacterium | reverse complement strand
GATTAGGTTGCGGAAGCCGAGGGCGTTGCGGCGGAGTGCTTCGAGTCGGCCGTTGATGGCCTCGGTCGGGCCGTTGGAGGCCCGGTGGTCGAAGTAGGCCAGGATGTCGGCGCGGCGCTGGTGCAGGGTCCGTCCGAGGGTCGCGAGCTCGTCGAGCCCGGCGGGTAGCCCGCCCCGGAGCGTGTCGATCAGAGTGGTCAGGAGGGTCTTCCCGCGCTTCCGGTCGGTGGCGGCGTAGGCGTCGATGAGCTGCTGGTAGGCGCACCAGGTCGTCTCGACCGCGGCGTGGGCCTCGTCGGCGAACACCGCCCCGATGCGGGCCCACTGGCGGTCGGTGAGCAGCTGGTCTCGAGTGCCTAGCGCGCGCCGCACTCCGTAGAGCGGGTCACCGCTGCGGCCGCGGTGGCCGAGGGTGTCTTGCTGGACGCGTTGGCGGCACAGGTCGAGCTTCTGGCCGGCCAGGGCGACGACGTGGAACGGGTCCATGACCGTGACCGCCTCGGGCAGCTGCTCGGCCGCGGCGTTCTTGTAGCCGCCGAACCCGTCCATCGCCACGATCCGCACACCGTCGCGGAAAGCCTGGTCGCGGGCGCCCAACCAACCGGTCAGCGCCGCCGCGGAGCGGCCGGTGACCATGTCGAGCAACCGGGCGGGCCCGTGACCTGCGACCACGTCGGTGAGGTCGGTGAGCACCGTGACGAACCCGTCAGCGTCGGCGCCGAGCACATGCGACCACTTGTGCTCATCGACCCCGATCACCTGCACCCCGTCCAGCCGGGCCGGCCCGGCGGACAGCAGCAACTCGCGGGTCGTGGCCACGGCGATGCTGTTCCCACGGCGATGCTGTTCACGGTGTCCCAGCTGCGGCCCAGCTCGCGCGCCACCGCGGTGACGCTCGCCTTGTCGACGGCCAGGCGCCGCAGGATGAACGCCGCGCAACGGCGGGTGGTCGAGGCGCCGGGGCGGGCCAGCCGGCTGCTGTCGTGGGCGAAGACCTCCCGGACGCATCCATCGTGGACGCACCGGTAGCGCGGCAGCCGCACCCGCAGCTTGCAGCGGGTGCCCGACGACCGGGACGTCGGTGACACGACGCTCGACGGTGTCGCGGTACACCCCGACCAGCCCACAGCCCGGGCAGGCTCCGGGCCCATCGGTGAGCAGGTCGTACCACAGCACCGTGATCTCACCATCCACGGCGGCATCGGTGATCCGCACCCCGAGCTCGACAGTCCGAACGATCGTGTCGGCCACGATCTGAGCAGGAATCGACGTAGGCTGCGGCATTGGGCCCCCGGGGATGTTGATGATCTCGGTGTAGGAACCTTCATCATCAACTTCCCGGGGCCCACCTCATCGCAGCGACACGACCCCAGCCCCGCGCTCGGTCATACCCTCACCTGCACTCCATTTCCGGAAGAGCCAAGAAACCCAGGCCGTACTCGCAGCCTGGGCCGCCGCCGGGACATGATCCACACTGCGAAACACGAGGGACCTGACCGAACCCGGTCCAGCCCTCCTGGCAGGACCCAGCCTCCCTTCAGCGCTCACGGTCATGAGGTTAGGACAGCCTCACTTCCGAGCGGCGGGGCGCCTCCGTGCCCCAGTGTTCACGTAAGTCCCTTGAAGCCGGCATCTATCCGAACATGCGTTCAAGGACGACCTGCTCCACCGCGCGCCCGCCCGAGCGAGCAGTCGATGCCGACGCCGCAGACCAGGGGACCGACCAGCGTGTCTGACGGGGGCGACCGAGCGATGGGAGCGCGAGGCTGCGATACAGGATCTGTCGCATGCGGGTTACGCGCTGCGGTCGTGGTCGTCAGATCTGGGCCTGGCCACTGGGGCCCTGCGCCCTCGATCACTCCGCGTCGGCGGCGAAGCGCTGCAGGGCCGTGGTGAATGCGGGAACGTCGACGTCGTTGAGGTGGTCGAAGACATGCCTTCGGACGCTCGCCAGATGCGTCGGCCAGGCCTGGCGCAGCCGCTGCAGCCCCGCGTCGGTGAGCACAGCGTTCCAGCCGCGGGCATCGCCGCAGTGCCGCTCGCGGCGCACAAAGCCCTGACCTTGCAGGCGGTCCACGATCCGGGTCATCCCGCTGAGTGAGAGGTTGGAGGCGCCGGCGAGGTCGCTCATGCGCAGCCGCCGGCCGGGTGCCTCGGACAGGTGCATGAGCGCGGAGTACTCGCTCGCGGACATGCGCTGCTCGCGCAGCAGATCCGCGTCCAGGGCCCGGGGGACGGTGAGCATCGCCCGCCCGAGAGCACGAAGGAACATCTCCTCCTCCGCCGTGAGCGGGACAGGCGCTTCCCGATGTTCGATCTCCACTCGCTGAGAGTACTTGCTTGACGAAGCAGTGCAAAGCTGTATAGTTGCTTTGCGAAGCAAGTTAGTTCATCTGGCGACATGCACAGGAGGGTCGCGATGACCCGGATCGGCATCATCCTCGGCAGTACCCGGCCCAACCGAAACGGCGAGCAGGTCGCCAACTGGGTGTTCGACCTCGCCTCACGCCGCGACGACGCCGAGTTCGAACTCATCGACCTGCGCGACTACCCGCTGCCGCACCTTGACGAGCCGCTGCCGCCGTCGCTCGGCCAGTACCAGCACGAGCACACCAAGCAGTGGGCGGCCACGATCGCGTCGTTCGACGGGTTCGTCATCGTGACACCCGAGTACAACCACGGCACCTCGGGTGTGCTCAAGAACGCCATCGACTACCTCTACGCCGAGTGGAACAACAAGGCGGTCGGCTTCGTCTCCTACGGCGCGGTCGGCGGCGCCCGAGCCGTCGAGCACCTACGCCTGGTCGCCGGCGAACTGCAGATGGCCGACGTGCGCCAGCAGGTAGCGCTGTCGCTGATCACCGAGTTCAAGAACTTCAGCGTCTTCAAGCCCGGGGACTACAACCTCCCCGCGCTCAACACGCTGCTCGACCAGGTCATCGCCTGGAGCGCCGCCCTCGCGCCGCTGCGGATGACAGCAGACATCCCCGCCTGAGCTGACCTATCGTCCGCGCGGGCCCTAGCCACCGTTCTTGAGGAGACGCGAGATGAACCTGCTGGAGCAGAAGTACGAACGCTGGAACAGCCGGGACTTCGAGGGTGCCGTCGCGTGCTACACCGAGGACGGCACGCACCACGACCAGACGCTCGGCCTCACGTGGACGCCGAAGGAGTTCGCGGAGTTCACGAAGATGATGTTCGACGTCATCCCCGAGCTGCGCTTCGAGATCGTCAACAGCTTCCAGACCGACTCCTTCGTCGCCGGCGAGCTGGCCATGTACGGCCGCTTCGAGAACGACATAGGCGACGTGAAGGCCACCGGCAAGCCGCTGAAGGTCCACATCGCCACGTTCGGCGCGATCCGCGACGGCAAAATCCACCGGATGACGGACTACTACAACAAGCTCGAGCTCACGGGCGAGTCCTAGGAGCCCGATGAACAAGCTGGGGTTGCCGGGTGTGTGATGGCGAGGGGTCTGCCCCGGAGGCCGCGGCGGCGGCTGAGGCGCCGGTGGAGGCTGAGATCCGCCTTCGGCGTCGCCGGAGAGGCCGTGCTCGAGCCGGCTTGGGTGTGTCACGCCCTGGGCCGGGTCCGCGGGGCTGTTCAGGCGGTGGCCAGCCGCCAGGCGCCGGCGGAGCGGGTGAGCCCGCGCCGGATCAGGGTGCGGAGGTTGAGCGCGGCGGCACGGGTGTGCAGCCAGGCGTTGTTCTTGGTCACGCCGCGGTAGCGCAGCTTGATCCGGCGTCCGTTCTGGGTGGCCACGTGGGCCACGGTGCGTTCCACGCTGGCCCGGGTGGGGTAGGCGGCCTGGAACTCGGGGCTGCGGGCCTGGGCGCGGGCGGCGCGCAGCAGGTGTTCGTGTTCGTGGATGGTCATCGACCGGCCGGTCTTGGCGGTGGTGCAGCGGGCCCGCAGCGGGCAGTCGGCGCACAGCTTGCCGAAGGTGACCGTCCGGTTCGGGCTCATCGGGCGGGTGTACCCACCCGGGCAGGTCACGGCCCGGTCGTCGATGGTGAAGTCGTCCAGGGTGAACCCGCCGGGCACGGCCGGGGTCAGCGGCTTGGGTTTGATCACGGTGTCGTGGCCGGCCGCGGCGTAGTCGGCCCGGGCCTGACCGCTGCCGTAGGCCGAGTCTCCGTAGATCTCCAGACCGGCACCAGGGCGGCGCTGGCCGTCACCGTGGCGCTGGCCGTCGCTGTGCTGGCCGTCGCTGTGCTGGCCGGTCTGGGACGTGGGCCCGGTCTCCTCCGTCGGGTCGACGGGCGCGGCCGGCTCGACGACGGGCTCGACCGGCTCGGCCGGCTCGGCCGGCTCGACGACGGGCTCGACCTGGTCGATGGGCTCGGCCGGCTCGGCCGGCTCGGCCGGTTCGACGACGGGTTCGGCCTGGTCGATGGGCGCGGCGGGCTCGGCGGGCTCGGCGGGCTCGGCGGGCTCGGCGGGCTCGGCGGGCTCGGCCGGGTCGTGGGTGTCCGGGTGGAAGCGGTCCCGGTCGGCCAGCGTGACGCCCATCGCGGCGTCGGTGTTGTCCGGGCCGGTGGCCATCGTCATCTCGCAGTCGGTGATCAGCCCGGTGTCCGGCTCGGACGCCAGGTGCCCACGGTAGCCGTCGCGGCGCTGGGACCGGGACTTGCGGGTGTGCCGGGCCTGCGGGTCCACGGTCGAGATCACCCGGTCCGGGGCCACCCGCCGCGCGATCCGCCACCGCCCGTCGGCGCCGTCGGACCCCTCGGCCGGTTCCACGTCCTGCCCGGCCACCAACGCCAGCAGCCCCAACGCGTCCGCCGCCGCGTCCTCCCGCTGCGGCGCCCCGGGTCCGCACAACCGGGCCAGCACCGCCAACGCGTCGTTGACCAGCATCGACACCAGCTCGGCCTTGGCGGCCGGGTCGTCCCAGTCGATATCCGGCTTCCCCGCCCGCGCGTAGTCCCCCCGGCACACCTCGGCCACCACCGCCGCCGCGCCCGGCACCACCCGGGCCACCTTGCGGATCGCCGCCACCAACTGCGTGACGGTGTCCTGGGTGGCCACCGCATCATCGAACACGGTCGAGTCCACACACCGACGCCGCCGCCCCCGCAGCACCCCCGTCTCCGCGATCACCTCCGCGACCTTGTCGAACACCCGGTCCGGGCGATCCGAGGCGGCGATCCGCCTACGCCAGTACACCAACGTGGTCGGATCGAACGAGCCCGCCGTCAACGACCGCCCGCAGGCCACCTTCCACCGGATGTCGAACATCACCGCGTCCGCGGTCTGCCGATCCGACAGCGCATACAGCTCCTTGAGCACCAGCACCGACCCGACCAGATCGGCCGGCAACGACGGCCGCCCGGTCTCCGACCCGAACAGGTCCGCGGTGAACGAGTCATCGAACAGCGCCCCCCGATGCGCGGCCAGGAACGCGAACACGCTCCCGGCCGGGACCAGGCCCCCGGCCACCGCCTCGGCGTCCCACAACTCTCGATCCGACCGCGCCACACCCTGCACCCGAAGATCATCCCACGGCAGGTCACCACCGCCCGGCAGGCGCGCCGTCACCTCGCCCAGTTATTCAGCGCGCTCCTAGAAGCGCTCTACCTTGCAAGCCGTCCCTCCCGCCAGCCGCCCACCGTGCCCGTCACACCCCTCCGACAGCCCAAACCCGCGCCGGCACCGGCATGAGCCGAGGACGGCCGGCGAACCGTGTACCGGGGCATGGCAGACAACCCGACCCGCCGGGCC
>JBKOWA010000453.1:0-3436 GCA_046724155.1 Actinomycetota bacterium | reverse complement strand
GGATCCGGGTGCGGTACAGCGTGAGCACGTCGAGTTCGGCGGCGAGCTGCCACAGCGCGGACAGCACCGGCAGGTCCCAGATCACCTTGACCCCGTCGGCGGCCAGTTCGAGCGCTTCCGCGACCGACAGCACCTGCTGTCTGGTCAGCTCCCCGCGCCGGGTGACCGGCCTGCCCTCGGGGCCGACCCAGGCGGCCAGCCGCTGCATGCGACGAAGCAGCCCGGCACCCCCGGTAGCCACGGCAGCGGCCAGCTCGGCCGGCGGCGGCAGCGCGGCGTCCGGGTACTCCCGCTGAACGCATCCGCAGTCGCGTTGATCGATCCAGACGAGACTCTTGTCGGCCGGCATTCCCAGGCGCAGCATCGCCACCTGGCTGTCGTGGACGAGCAGCGTGTCGGTGGCGTACTCGGGGTTGCTGTCCATCAACTCACCCAGCACGCTGCGGCGACCGTCCGGGTCCCGCGCGGTGAACGCGGCGGCCCACGCATCCGCCGCATCCGGGTCGGTGATATCGACGCCGTCGGCGTCCATTGCGGTGAAGACCGCCTTGGCCAACCAGTAGCGGGAGCTGTCCGCCATCGCGGCCGGGTACTGCGGAGCCAGCCGGTCCAGCTCCTTCAGCAGCGTGGGCACCTTCGTGCTGGCCGGGTGCAGCCGGTCGGTCTCGTCCAGGAACCGCAGGAACTGCCGCACCAGCATCACGCCGCGCCCGGCCAGATCCCACTGGTCCACCTGGCGGGGCACCACGTAGTCCATCAGCAGCTGATGCACGTCGCCGCTGCGCCACCGGGTGGGATCCGGCTTGCCCAGATACGTCCCACGCGAGTGCAGCAGGATCTCCAGCCCGTCCCGCCACCGGCCGGCCTGCTCCCCGCCGTCCAGGACGCCCCGGACGGCCGCCCACTCCATGAACCCCTCCACCGCCCGGTGCTGTGCTCGAAGTGACATGCGCCGCAACGTACCGGCCACCCGCACCGCATCCGCGGCGACACGCTGCCGCGCCGCGGACGTCCTCGCGCCGTGAGGTGGGCGCCTGCGGCCCGGCCCCACCGTGTCACGGTCCGCGATCAGCCACCGCCGCGACGTGTACCGAACCTGATAGGTCCGGGTGCACGGTTATCCCCTGCGTCGGCGGCGGGGTCGTAGGCGCTCGCTTGACCGGGGGAGGTAGCTCAGTCATCATTGAGTCAATGAATGTCGAGCTTTCTTCGGTGCAGCGGCGGGCCCGGATCCATGCCGCGCTCGGCGACCCGGCCCGCCTGGCGATCGTGGACCGGCTCACCCTCGGCGACGCCTCGCCCGGCGAGATCGCCCGCGAGCTGAGCCTGGCCAGCAACCTGGTCGCCCACCACGTGAAGGTGCTCGCGGGTGCCGGCCTGGTCGCGCGGGCCCGGTCCGAAGGCGACCGGCGCCGTACCTACCTACGCCTGGAGCCGGACACGCTCGCGGCGCTGCCCCCGCCGCAGCTGGGCACCGCGGGTCGGGTCGTGTTCGTGTGCACCCACAACTCCGCCCGCTCACAGCTGGCCGCCGCGCTGTGGCGCCAGCGCACCGGCCGGCCGGTCGCGTCGGCCGGCACCCGCCCGGCAGCCCGGGTCCATCCCCGCGCGGTCAAGGTCGCCCACCGGCACGGCCTCATCCTCGACCCCACCGCGACCGCCCATGTCGCCGACGTCGTGGGTCGCGACGACCTCGTCATCGCGGTGTGCGACAACGCCTATGAAGAGCTCTCCGGCCAGGCCCGCCCCCGGCTGCACTGGTCGGTGCCCGACCCGGTCCGTATCAGCACCGATGCCGCGTTCGAGGCCGCCTACACCGACCTCGCCGGCCGCGTCAACCGCCTCGCACCCGCTCTCACCCCGGAGGCCGATCATGCCCGACACGATTCCTGACACCACCTACCCGCCGCGGCAGATGCCCATCGACCAGCAGCTCGCCCTGCGCACCGCCGCCCGCCGGCTGGCCGACGAGTTCGTCGGCGTCTACGGCCGGGAGACGGTCGAACGGTTCCTGCACACCAGCTACGACCAGTTCGCCAGCCGCAGCACGGTACTCCACTACCTGCCCCTGCTCGCGGAGCGGTTCGCCCGCCAGCGCCTGTACGCCCTGGCCCGGGTGGAGGGCCACCACCGCGACGGCAGGCCGGTCGTGCTGTTCCTGTGCACCCACAACGCCGGCCGCTCCCAGATGGCCCTGGGCTTCTTCACCCACCTCGCCGGCGACGCCGCCATCGCCTGGTCCGGCGGCTCCGAACCCGGTACCGCGATCAACCCGTCGGCCGTCGCCGCCATGGCCGAACGCGGCATCGACATCACCAGCGAGTACCCGAAACCCTGGACCGACGAGATCGTCCGCGCCGCCGACGTGGTCATCACCATGGGCTGCGGCGACGCCTGCCCGATCTTCCCCGGCAAGCGCTACGAGAACTGGGAGCTCGATGACCCCGCCGGCCGCGACCTCACCGACGTCCGACCCATCCGTGACGAGGTCGAACGCCGCGTCCGCCACCTGCTCGACGAGCTGCACATCGCCGCCCGCTGACCACCAACCCGTCTCACCGACCGGCCCGCACCCGGTCCCACCCGCCACCGAACCCGCATCGACTGGAGCAGCCTGCCGATGACCCCGCCCGCACCATGGAGACGGCTCCTCGCCGAGTTCGTCGGCACCGCGCTGCTCGTCACCGCCGTCGTCGGCTCCGGTGCCATGGCCACCCGGTTGTCGCCCCACGATGTCGGCCTGCAACTGCTGGAGAACTCCACCGCCACCGCGCTCGCCCTCGGCGCGTTGATCCTCACCTTCGGGCCGGTCTCCGGCGCCCACCTCAACCCCGCCGTCTCGGCCGCGGACTGGTTCCTCGGCCGCCGTACCCACACCGGCCTTCCGGCAACGGACCTCGCCGGATACGTGCTGGCACAGACCGCCGGTGCGATCGCGGGCTCGATGCTCGCCAACCTCATGTTCGCCCTACCCGCCATCGACTTCTCCAGCACAGACCGGACCGCCGGGCACCTACGGCTCGGTGAGGTCGTTGCCACCGCCGGGTTGATCCTGCTCATCTTCGCCCTGGCCCGCTCCGGCCGGGCGGCGGTCGCCCCGGCCGCGGTGGGTGCCTACATCGGTGCCGCCTACTGGTTCACCTCATCGACGTCCTTCGCCAACCCGGCCGTGACGATCGGGCGAGCGTTCACCGACACCTTCGCCGGCATCGCGCCGTCATCCGTTCCCGGCTTCCTGGTGGCCCAGCTCGCCGGGCTCGCGGTCGGTGTTGCGCTGCTGCTCGCCCTGTACCCGGTCGCCCTGTACCCGGGCGTCGGCCGCGCCGCCGACGAGGTCGTGGCCGCCCACCCCGACACCGAACCCGCCAACGACCGCACCGCCCGCGTTCGCTGACCCGTTCCTCCGCCGCGCCGCCGCAGCGCGCCACCCGGCAGG
>JBKOWA010000275.1:0-3886 GCA_046724155.1 Actinomycetota bacterium | reverse complement strand
GCGTTATGGAGGGGCAGACGGCGTTATGGAAGGTGAGCCCGGGGTATGCAGCGACGCTATGGCGAAGTGTTATGTACCGCCGTGCGCTGAGTGCCCTTAGTCTCTACGCCGATCGGCTTACCCGGCTGGATCAGGGCATTCTCCCCACAAAGGAGCAGCCATGCGGCTTCCGTTCGCTCGTCTGGCCGCTGGCGTGCCGCCTGCCCTGGTCCGTGTAGTGCCGGCCGTGCCCGCCGACGACGTTCCCTCCAGCGCCGTGCCCGCTGACGTCGAGCCCACCAGCGTCGCGCCCGCTCACCCCGTGACGACCTGCCTCGCCGTCCGGTCCGGCGCCTCAGTCACCCACCTGCGCGAGTTACCCCTCACCTCGCGCACACCCGGCGGCGGCCGCGCCCACCCACGAGGCGCGGCCGCCGTCCCTTTGTCCCCGGCCACCACGGGCTACCGGCAGCGCCCGCCCGGGCCGGCTCCGGAGCCTTGCGCCGCCCCGATGCCAGAGCGGCCGGGTGCCAGAGCCGCTGGGAGCCAGAGCCGCTGGGAGCCAGAGCCGCTGGGTGTCAGAGCGGTTGGGCCCGCAGGAAGCGGCCGAAGTGCGGCACGGTGAACGCCACGCTGCCCCGCTCGGCGCTGTAGATCAGCCCCTTCTTGATCAGGCTGTCCCGGGCCGGCGACAGGCTGGACGGCTTGCGGCCCAGCTCCTCGGCCACATCGGAGGTGCCGACCGGGCCGTCGCCCAGCGCGGCCATCGCCCGCATGTACTCCCGCTCGGCCGGCGTGGCCCGCTCGTACCGGCTGCCGAAGAAGCCCACCGCCAGCTCGGCCTCGGCCTCCGGCGCCGCCACCTTCACGTCGTCGGCGGTGATCGGGGAGCACGGCGCGGTGTCCCAGGCAACCTTCCCGTACGCCTGCACGAAGTACGGGTACCCGTCGGCGGCGTCGTACATCGCGTCCAGCGCCTGCGGGGTGAAGTCGACGCCCTCCCGGTTGGCCGGCGCGACCAGCGCCCGGTCGGCCGCGGTGCGCTCCAGCCGGTCGATGCGCAGGTAGCTGAACAGCCGCTCGGAGTACGACTTGGAGCTGGACAGCACCGCCGGCAGGTGCGGCAGCCCGGCACCGACCACGATCAGCGGCGCGCCCTGCTGGGACAGCTCGTGGCAGGCCGCGCACAGGGCGGAGATGTCGGCCGCCGGGATGTCCTGCATCTCGTCCACGAATAGCGCGATCCCGACGCCCAGGTCGCGCGCCAGCTCGGCCGCGTCGCAGAACAGCTCGACCAGGTCGATCTCCAGGTCGCCGGTGTCGGCCCGGCCCCGGCCGGCGGGCACGTCGATGCCGGGCTGCCAGCGCGGCGTGTTCGCCTTGGCGCCGGCGGTGTCGCGCAGCGCGAACGCCTTGAGCACGCCGAGCACCTGGTCCACCCGGTCCGGCGCGCGGTGCCGTGGTGCGATCTCCCGGATCGCCATGTGCAGCGCGGCGGACACCGGGCGGCGGATCGACTGCTCCGGCCGTGCCTCGATCTTGCCGGTGCCCCACAGCCGGCCGATGGCCGCCGAGCGCAGGGCGTTCAGCAGCACGGTCTTGCCGACGCCGCGCAGCCCGGTGAGCACCAGGCTGCGCTCCGGGCGGCCGGAGGCGATCCGCTCGAGCACCACCTCGAACTGGGCCAGCTCGCGGTCCCGGCCGGCCAGCTCGGGCGGGCGCTGGCCGGCGCCGGGGGCGTACGGGTTCCGCACCGGGTCCACGTTCTGGGACTGTATTCGCCGCTCTAGCGATCGCCGTAGATTCCGGTAGAAACCCGTATCGGCGTGTCGGCGCCGGTACCCGGCCCCTCAGCACCACCCGGCAGGCGACGATCAGCCGCTCACGGCAACCGCCGCCGCACCGCCGCCGTCACCACCTGCACCGCCCGGCGGGGTACCAGCCGGGTGGCGGCCACCAGCGCCTTGTACGGGGCGCCCGGAATACTCACCGTGCGGCCCCGCCGGTGGTCCCGCAGCCCGGTGGCCACCACCGCATCGGCGTCCAGCCACAGCCGGTCCGGGATCTTGTCCGGGTCCATCCCGGCCCGGGCGTGGAACTCGGTACGGGTGAAGCCCGGGCACAGCGCCGAGACGTGCACCCCGGTGCCGGCCAACTGCAGCCCCAGCGACTCGCTGAACGCGGTCACCCACGCCTTGCACGCCACATAGGTGGCACTGCGGCCGCCGGTGGTGAACCCGGCCACCGACGAGACGTTGAGGACGTCGCCGGACCGGCGCTCCAGCATGCCGCCGAGCGCAGCGTGGGTGAGCCGCAGCACGGCCCGCACCAGCACCTGCAGCTGGCGGTCGGCGTCCTCGACCGGGCCCTGCCAGAACGGCGCGGCCAGCCCGAACCCGGCGTTGTTCACCAGCATGTCCACCGGCGCGGCCGGGTCGGCCAGCCGGGCCTCCACCGCGGCGCACCCCTCGTCGGTGGCCAGGTCGGCCGGCAGCGTCTGCACCGGCACCCCGAACTGCTGGTGCAGGTCGTCGGCCACCCGGGTCAGGCGCTCCCGGTCGCGGGCCACCAGCACCAGCGTGTACCGCTCGGCGGCCAGCCGGCGGGCGAATGCGGCACCGATGCCGGCGGTCGCCCCCGTGATCACAGCGGTTGGCATGTGCTGAACCTACCTGCCGGCACCGGATGGGGCGGCCGCAGCGGCCCCTATGATCGGGAACCACCACGCCGGACGCGACCGCGTCGCCGTGGACCAGCGCCGGCAGCGTGCCGCCAGCCCGAGGAGCGGATCCGTGACCAGCCAACCGCCGCCCCATCCCGGCGGCAACGAGTTCGACGGCGTCCCACCGGACGCCGGGGGCTACGCTGCACCGCCGAGGAACGGCCTGTCGGTCGCCGCGATGGTGCTGGGGATCGTTGCGATCTCCGGCGCGCTCTTCGCCGCCGGCCTGCTCGACATCATCTGCGGCATCCTCGCCGTCGTGTTCGGCATCATCGGGATGCGGCAGGCCAACCGCGGGCAGTCCACCCGCAAGGGCTTCGCGATCTCGGGACTCGTCACCGGCCTCATCAGTGTGATCATCAGCGTCGCCATCCTGATCTATGCCGCCAAACGCGCGCAGGCGTGCGAGGACCGGATCAAGCACTACCCGTCCCGCTCCGAGCTGGAGCAGTGCATCCGGGACGGGGTCTGAGCCGCCTGACCGGGCCGGGCCCTCGGCACCGCACCGGAACGGGCGGGCCCCGCCTCGGTCCGCGCTGGGGCGGCTACCAGGAGGGCCGGTTGGCTGCGGCGGCTACCAGCTGGGCCGGTTGCGGGCGGCGATGTACGCGCTGCTGGCCGGCAGCCAGACCAACACCAGGATGGCCACGTCCAGCAGCAGCCCGATGACGCCAAGCGTCCGGAGCGGCGCGGGCCCGTCGCCGGCCAGGTTGTTCAGCCCGCCGAGCACGCCCAGGCCGAGCAGCACGGTGAGGGTGATCCGGGCCCAGTTCCGCCCGGCCCGGATCTTCATGGCCAGGAAGATGTAGAAGACCGCGAAGCCCAGGCCGACCACCACGGCGACTGCGATGCCGAGGTTCGCCGCGTTCTGCGCGTCCTCCAGGCTGACCCCGCGATCCCGGACGATCCGGTCCACGATCTGGTCCTTCTGACCGAGCGAGTAGACCAGCCCGATCACACCGAGCACAGCGCTGGCGATCACCAGCCACAGCGTGTAGTCCAGGGTGGACGGCACGGCCGGCGGCGGCCCGGCCGGCCCCTGCGGGTAGGCGCCGTACCCGCCCGGCCCGGCGGGAACCCCGGCGCGGAACTCGGGCGGCGGCGGCATCGGGGCCTGCCACCCCGGCTGCTCTGGGTCCTGGCCCGGCTGGCCAGGTTGCTGGCCTGTCATGGTGCTCCCTGCTC
>JBKOWA010000003.1:0-19324 GCA_046724155.1 Actinomycetota bacterium | reverse complement strand
CGCCCGGCGGGTGCTCGAGGCGGTGGCCGAGCAGGACGACCTGCAGCTGGCCTTCGACGAGGTGCCCGGTGGCGCGCAGTACTTCCTGGCGCACGGCCGGGACTGGCCGGAGGGCGCCGAGCGGCGCTGCCGCGAGGCGGACGCGATCATTCTCGGCGCGGTCGGCTGGCCGACCCCGGGCGGCCGCGGCACGGCCATGCGGCCGGACGGCAAGATGGCCGGCTGGTCGCTGATCGTGGGCAACCGGATCGGCCTGGACCTGTACGCCAACGTCCGTCCGGTGAAGCTGCTGCCGGGGGTGCGGCACTCGATCTCCGGAACGTTCAAGCAGGTCTGGGAGCCGGAGAACGTCGACATCGTGTTCCTCCGGGAGAACACCGAGGACCTCTACTCCGGGGCCGGCGGCATCCTGGCGCCCGGCGGGGAGGCCCAGGTTGCCGTCGACAGCCGCATCGTCACCCGGCGGGCCACCGAGCGGATCATCCGGATGGCCTTCGAGACCGCGCTGAAGCGCAAGCCCGGCCGGGACGGGGTCCGCCGGGTGACCTGCGTCGTCAAGGACAACATCCTGCACGGGTGCCGGCTGTTCGTCCGGATCCTCGACGAGGTGGGCGAGCGGTACCCGGAGGTGGAGCGCGAAGTGGTGCTGGTGGACGCGTTCACCCAGTGGCTGGTCCGGCGACCCGAGCACTACCACGTGGTGGTGGCCCCGAACATGTTCGGCGACATCATCACCGAGCTGGCGGCGGCGCTGCAGGGCGGCCTGGGGCTCTCGGTGGGCTGCAACGTCGGCGACGAGCATGGCATGTTCGAGCCGATCCACGGCTCCGCGCCCAAGCACGTCGGCCGGGACCGGGTGAACCCGATGGCCGCGATCCTGGCCGGCGCCGAGGCGCTGAAGTGGCTGGGCGACCGGCGGTCCGACATCGCGGTGGGGTCGGCGGGCGACCGGATCGAGGGCGCCGTGCGCGAAGTGCTGCGGCAGGGCGAGACGCTGACCTACGACCTGGTGGGACCGGAGCTGGCGGCCTCCGGTTCGGCGGTCACCGACGCCATCGTGCGCGAGCTGAAGCTGAGCCACCCGTGACCCTCGTCGATGCCCAGGTGCACATCTGGGCCGCACATTCCTCGGACCGGCCCTGGCCGGTGGCGGACCCGCACCTCGCGCATCGGCCCGAACCCGTCGGCGTGGCCGAGACGCTGCGGGTGCTGGACCAGGGGGGCGTGCACCGGGCAATCCTGGTGCCGCCCTCCTGGGAAGGCGATCGAAACGACCTGGCGCTGGCCGCGGCGGCCAGCCACCCGGACCGGTTCGCGGTGATGGGCCGGTTCCCGCTCACCGACCCGTCGGCGGCGCCCCAGCTGAAGGTCTGGCGGGACCAGCCGGGCATGCTGGGGGTCCGGGTGACGCTGCACCGGGACCCGTTGCGGGCCGCGTTCCAGCGCAACGAGCTGGACTGGTTCTGGGCCGCTGCCAGTGACGCCGGCCTGCCGGTCATGGTCTACGCGCCGGGGCTGTCCGACAAGCTCGGCGCGGTGGCTGGGCGGTTCCCCCGGCTACGGCTGGTCGTGGACCACCTGGCACTGCCGGTTGGGCTGACCGGGCCCGAGGCGTTCGCCGACCTGCCCAGCCTGCTCGCGCTGGCCCGGTTCCCGCAGGTCGCGGTGAAGGCCTCGGCGCTGCCGTGCCACTCCCGGCAGGGGTTCCCGTTCACCGACGTGCACCATCCGCTGCGCCAGGTGCTGGCCGAGTTCGGGCCACAGCGGGTGTTCTGGGGCAGCGACTGGACCCGGCTGCCCTGCTCGTACCCGGAGAACCTGGCGCTGTTCAGCGACGAGCTGCCCTTCCTGTCCGGCGACGACCGGGCGGCCGTGCTGGGTGAGGCGCTGCTCGCCTGGCTGAACTGGCCGGCTCCCAGAGCCGTGTAGATCGTGACCGCTGGGGTCGGGATCACCTGGTTCGTGATCATTGCGGTCGCGATGGCCGGGTTTGTGCTTACTGGGGTCGTGCCGACAGGAAGGCAGGCGTTGTGAAGTTCGGGTTCATCGTGTTCCCCACGAGAGACTCCATCCGGCCCGGCGAGTTCGCGGCGCTGCTGGAGGACCGCGGCTTCGAGTCACTGTTCTACCCCGACCACACCCACATCCCGGCGATCACCCCGGAACGCCACGACGTCGCCGGGCTGCCCCCGGAGTTCAAGAACGGCATGGACTGCTTCGTGGCGCTGGCCGCCGCGGCGCAGACCACCACCAGGCTGACCCTCGGCACCGCGGTGGCGCTGGTCACCGAGCGGGATCCGCTGGTCACCGCGAAGGCGGTCGCGTCGCTGGATGTCCTGTCGAACGGGCGGATGCAGTTCGGCGTCGGCCCCGGTTGGATCTTCCAGGAGCTGCGGCACCACGGCGTCGCCCCGACCGACCGGTGGGCCGTCATGCGGGAACGCGTCGAGGCGATGCAGGAGATCTGGGTCAAGGACGTCGCCTCCTACCACGGACGCTTCGTGAACTTCAGCCACGTCACGTCCTGGCCCAAGCCGGTGCAACAGCCGCACCCGCCGATCCTGGTCGCCGGCAACGGACCCCGCGTCGCCGAGCGGGTGATCGCCTACGGGGACGAGTGGATCCCGATGCTGCGGCCCGGCGTGCTGGACCACATCGCCGAGTTCCGCCGGACAGCCCGCAAGCCAAGCTCCGATCGGCCTATCCCAGTTACCCTGTTCGGCGGCGAGCCGGCCGACGTCGACGCCTACCAGCGCGCCGGGGTGGACCGCTGCCTGTTCTGGCCCCGCCCGATGGACACCCAGAACACCGCCCGGCTGGTGGACCGGATCGCGCTGGCCCTCGGCCGCCGGCTGTCCGGCGGCGCGGACGACTAGCCACCGGGGCGGGCCGGTCAGCTCTCCCGCCAGGAGTACGCGCGCCCCGGGCCGGCGGGGGCGGCGCAGCACACCGTTCGAACGCCTTCCCGGAGGAGAGCCCACGCAGTGAGTGACCCGAACCCCGGCCGCGCCCCCCGACCCGCGGCAGCCGACCAGTCAGTCCCCCCGCTGTACTGCCCCAATCCGGTCCGGATCGATGAGAGCCTGGGCGAGCACGTCAACGACCTGCTGATCGCCTGGGTGGACGGGCTCGGGGAGTTTCCCAGCCCGCCCCGGCACGTCTACACCGGCCAGTACGGGCGGTTCGCGATGCTGGTGCACCCCGACACCGACGATCCCGACCGCCTGCTGCTGTCCGCCCAGTGCATAGCGGCGCTGTTCGCCGTCGACGACTACTACTGCGACGACGAGCGCTCCGGATCCGACCCGGCGCTGCTCGGTCCGCGGCTCGGCCTCGCCCAGACGGCCCTGGACCCGGCCTACCTGGTCGGCCCGCACGCCGCCGACCTGGAACACGCGATCCGAGCGGATCCCATCCTGCTCGGGCTGCGCTCCTACTTCGAGCACGTGGCCCGGTACGCCAGCCCGGCGCAGCTGGCCCGGGTCCGGCACGAGACGGTCGCGATGTTCGTGACCATGACCGAGGAGGCCGCCTGGCGCATCAGCGGGCAGGTCCCGCCGGTGTGGAAGTACCTCGCGCACCGGCAGCCGAACAGCTTCCTGCCCTGCATGACCCTGATCGACATCGTCGGCGGCTACGAGGTCCCGGCCGCCGTCTACGCCGACCCCGCGGTCCGCCGGGCCGCCACGCTCGCCGGCAGCGCGACCATCATCGCGAACGACCTCTACTCCATGGCCAAGGAAAGCATCCCGGAGATCGGCGACTTCAGCCTGCCCACCATCGTGGCCGCCGAGTACAGCTGCTCGATGCCGGAGGCGATCGAGATCAGCGCCGCGATCCACGACGACGTCGTGCACGCCTTCGAGGACGCCGTCCACCACCTGCTGCTGTCCGCGTCCCCGGCACTGACCCGCTTCCTGGCCGGGCTGACCGCCTGGATCGGCGGCAGCCGCGAGTGGCACGCCCACAGCGGCCGGTACCACACCGCACCGGTCGCGGCACCCGGCTGACGACCAGAAGTCGGCTGTGCGCGCACACCCTCGCCTGGCCGCCGCCGGGCCGCGAGCACCCCGGCGCCGTACGCTGCACATCGTGCGGATCGAGTTCACCTCATCGCAACGCTCCAGCCTCGGCGTGGAGTGGGAGCTGGAGCTCGTCGATCTGGCCAGCCGGCAGCTGACCTCGGCCTCCAGCCAGATCCTCCGGGACATCTCGGAGAAGGGAGACGGCTACCACCCGAGGGCCAAGCACGAGCTGCTGCAGTCGTGCGTGGAGGTGATCACCGACGTCTGCGGCACGGTGACCGAGGCGGAGGAGGACCTCGCCGCGACGGTGGCCGAGGTGCAGGCCGCCGCGGCGAAGTACAACGTCGGGCTGATGTGCTCCGGCACGCACCCCACCACGGACTGGGGCACCCAGGAGATCACCGACGACGACCGGTACCGGCAGCTCGTCGAGCGCAACCAGTGGCTGGCCCGGCAGCTGCAGATCTTCGGGATCCACGTGCACGTGGGCGTCCGCGCCCCGGACAAGGCGATCCCGATCGTGAACGCCCTGCTCGGCTACATCGGGCACTTCCTCGCCCTGTCCGCGTCCAGCCCGTACTGGATCGGCAGCGACACCGGGCTGGCCTCGTACCGCAGCAAGGTCTTCGAGGGGCTGCCCACCGCGGGCATCCCGTTCCAGCTGTCCGGCTGGGACCACTTCGAGTCGTACATGACCGTGCTGATCTCCACCCAGGCCATCCAGTCGGTGCGCGAGGTGTGGTGGGACATCCGGCCGCACCCCCGGTTCGGCACCGTCGAGCTGCGGATCTGCGACGGGCTGCCGACGCTGTACGAGATCGGTGCGGTGGCCGCGCTGTCCCAGTGCCTGGTGGAGCGGATGGACAACCAGCTCGACGAGGGCTACCAGCTGCCGATGCCGTACCCGTGGGTCGTCCGGGAGAACAAGTGGCGGGCCGCCCGGTACGGCCTGGACGCCGACCTGCTGGTGGACACCTCGGGCCGGCTGCGCCCGGTCACGACCGCGCTGGTGGACCTGGTCGACGACCTCACCCCGGTGGCCCGCCGGCTGGAGTGCCTGGAGCAGCTGCACCGGATCCCGGCCATCGTGGCGGGCGGCGCCTCCTACCAGCGGCAGCGCCGGGTGGCCGCCGACCACAACGGCGACCTGACCGCGGTGGTGGACAGCCTGCTCGAGGAGATGCGCCTCGGCCAGCCGAGCCCGCTCCCCGCTGACTAGCGACGGCCTGGCCGGGCGCACGCGCGATTTCGCAAGTTGATCCGCCGGGAATCGGCAAGGGCCGTCGGTTGCCGTCCCACCCGTCGCGATGAGCCCGGATCGGTAAGCGTGTGGCGGCCAGGTTTCATACGAGGCAGCGGCGAATGGGTAGCGGCGGCGCGAGTTGATCCGCAGGACCGATTTCCAGCGCGGCCAGGTTACCGAAACTTGGTAACATGCCTGGAAAGTTCGGTCTCCATCGGTGTCGGGCCGCTGCGGGCTGGCGACCGAGCTGAGACGAAACTCCGACCCAGCCACGTGTGCGGCAGCGTTCGGCGGAGCCGGGACACCCCGACGGTGGGCGAGCCGGGACTGTTGAAGGTAGGCATGCTGACGGGCTTGCCGGCCCGGTGATGGTTGCGGCAAGATGGGTGGCCGGCGGGGAGAGCGACCACGTTGCCGGCCTGTGAGGCTGGCGTTCGCCGGAGACGGCTTTGTCGGCGCTCTTCCCGCTGATTATGCGGTTGGGGGTTAGGCGGCTGGTCGTCCACCGCCATCTTCGTCGTCGATGAAGATGGTCTTCTTGCCGGATAGGGCTTCGAGTCGGGCGACCAGTTTGCGGGTCTGGACGGCGGGGTCGGTGGCGTTGGTGGCTGGGCGTTGCCTTTACGGTGGCGGCCTTTGCGGTGCCTGCCGGCTGATTCGTTGTTCCCGGAGCCAACCCGGCCCACGCGGCCGGGTGTTTGGCGGTGGGGAACCTGGTCATGCCCGCCCCCGATCTCAGAGATGACCACACAGGCGACGCGTTCGCCGATCCCCGGATCGTCGTCAGCAGTTCCATCTCGGCGGCGAACGAAGCGACCAACCCTGTCGCGGGCGGCGTCGTTGGCGCCGATCCGGCTGATCTGGTCAATCTTGTCCCGAATCTGGGTCAGCATCGCATCGAGGTGGTCGATCCGGGCCAGGTGCAACGCCACGAGGTTCCCATGATGTGTGGTGAACCGCCCGGCCAGGGCCGGCTGCAGGTCCTCGGTCTCGTTCCGGAGCACTCCCTTGGCCAGGCCGGCCAGCACCTGCGGGTCACGCTCGCCGGCGACCAGCGCGTCCAGCGTCAGCCGACCCGGGACCCCGAAGGAGTCGGAGGCGACGTTGTCCAGCTTGATACCGGCGGCTTCCAGCACCTTCAGCAGTCGCTTGGTTGTGATCGTGATGGACCTGTGTCCATACGGTCGGCGTGGTCCGCGGAAAGTGCGGGAGGGGTGTTCGGTGGAAAGCCACCCGCTTTTGGTGGCTTTCCGTCGGACGCCCGGAAACAGCCGGACCAAGCCGACCGGTCACAGGCGTCCGCCGGACCCGACCACCCTGCCAGGCAATTCCGTGACCCGGACCGAGGCGACCCGACCGGCGGCCACGCCACCCCCTCCAGACAATACCAGCCCCGGATAGCAGCGACCAGCCCGCCCAACCGGCAACAAAGACGAGAAACCGACTCTTTCCCCTTGCGCCCGGACCGACAGTAGCGGATAATCGAACGTATGTACGACATCATCAAAGCCGAGCTACGGTTCGGACTATACCGCCACGCCACCACCGAGATGGAACACGAAGTCGCCGGAGCGTGCGACGAGCAGTACGAAGACGACCTCATGCGCCGGCTCACCAGCTCCCGGCGCGTCATCGGCTACGCCGAAGCACTACGGCTACAAGACCTCGCCGAGTTCGCCGCCGCCCGACCAGGCCAGAAACCCGGGGAACGGATCAGCGAGTGGGCGGCCGATGAGATCTCCGTAGCCATGGGCTGGACCCGGAACATGGCCCTCGCCCAACTACACCTGGCCGCCACCGTCACCCAGCGGCTACCCGGCACCCTCACCGCCCTGTCCCACGGCCAACTGGACCTCCGCGGCGTCAAAGCGCTGGCCGAGATCACCGACCCACTGGATGCTGCCACCGCCAAGGCGGTCGAAGACGCCGTCCTCCCCAAAGCTGGTAAGCAAAACACCAGCGAACTACGCCGCACCGCCCGCCGCGCCGTCCTCCGCCTGGACCCCGCCGGCGCCCAACAACGCCACGAGAAACGCAAACAACAACGACGCGTCGAACTCAACCCACTCGACGACGCCATGGCCGAACTCACCGCCATACTGCCCGCACCCGACGCCACCGCCATCTACCACCGACTCAACGACTTCGCCCACGCCACACCCCCCGACGACACCCGCACCATGGACCAACGCCGCGCCGACACCTTCACCGACCTCCTCCTCGGCACCCCCATCACCACCCGCGACGACACCACCAACACCAGCACCAGCACCGGCACCGGCACCGGCGGCGAAGACGACGGCGGAGACACCGAGGGCGGCGCTGACACCAGCCACACCACCAACGACGGCGACCCAGGCGCCGCCGGCGACGGGAACACCCACAGCAACGGCGACCAGGACACCAACAGCAACCACGACAGCAGTGCCAACGGCGACGATGCCGCCAGCAGCAACCACGACGCCACCCGCAGCACCAGCGACGAGGATGTCACCCGCGACGACCACGGCGCCAACAACGGCGACAGCGGCCACGGCAACAGCCGAGCCAGCATCGGTGCCACCAACGGCAGCGGCGGTCGCAGTGGCCACCGCGGCAAGACAGCCACGACCAAGACCCTCGTCCGGGTCACCATGCCGATCAGCACCCTCATGGGACTCGACGACCAACCAGGTGAGCTTGCCGGGTACGGCCCTATTCCCGCCGGTGTGGCGCGGGATATCGCCGCCGGCGGGACCTGGAAGCGGTTGCTGACCGACCCGGTGTCCGGGATGCTGCTGGACTACGGGAGGACGACGTACCGTCCGCCGGCCGGGTTGGCGGACTTCGTCCGGGCACGTGACCACACCTGTGTGTTCCCGGGCTGTTCGCGTCCGGCCGACGCCTGCGACATCGACCACCGCAAAGCCTACCCGGAAGGGCACACCAGCGAACATAACCTGGAAAGTCTGTGTCGACACCATCATCGACTCAAGCACGAAGCCGGCTGGACCGTCGAATACCACAACGGCGTACACGTCTGGACCACCCCCGACGGACACCGCTACCGCCGCCAACCCCACCCCATCGCCCAACCAACGCCACAACCCCCGCCCCCACCAGCCACACCGAAAGACGAACCACCACCATTCTGAACCACGGGCGGTGGCGTTGGTCGGCAGCCTGGCTGGCGGTCAGCACCTCGGCGGTGGCCGAGCGGCCCATCATCGGAACACCGGCTGCGACAGAGGCATTAAGTCCAGGGAGCGATCCAGTGGCTGACGGCACGCTGTCGCGCATTGAGCGGGCAGTACTACAGGAACTCATGGGTGTCCAGGACACCCATGAGTGGCGCGGGGATGGCCAACTGGTCGCCGACCGTCACCGAGGCGCTGCGGCCGTAGTCACTGCCGCGCGGTTCCGCGAAGATAGTGACCTTGCCGTCAAGCCGGTCAACAAGCAGATAAAGCGGGATGCCGGCAGCGGCGTACCCGGTGCGTTTGGGCCCGCGGTCCCGCTCGGCGCTCTTGAGGCTCCTGCTGTCCCCTGGTGTCACCTCGAGCACCATCACGACACCATCCGGCTTGCTGCGCCAGTCTCGGCCAGCGAATGCGCCCTTCGCAGCCGCGATGCCGTCCGGCACGTACTCCCCCTCCGGGCAGATCAGCGTGAGGTTGCGGTGCAGCCGCAGACCGTGTTCCTCGCGAACCCAGTCGTCGATCGCGACAATGATCGTCTCGTGCTGCCCGTCAGGCGTCGGCGACACGATGATCTCTCCATCCACCAGCTCAGCGCGGAAGCCAGGCAGCACATCCAACGAAGCGAGCGCTTCGCGCAGATCATCGCGGACGATGGGGGGATCATGCGGCATCGCTGTCATAGTGCCTCCCTCGCCGTACACCAGCGGTGGCGCTATCCAGCCAACCTAGCATCGACCTCATGGGCTGAGGCTGGCCACGGCTGGCCCATTCAGGCTGCGGTGGTGACCCGGTGGGCGCGGCCGGAGCGCAGGGCGTCGGCCAGCGGGACCTTCGAGCCGGTGCGCAGCACCGCGCCGGCGTAGATCCAGCCGGCCAGCCGCACGAGGGCGGCCGTGGCCAGCAGCATGACCAGCAGTGCGGCGGCGACCTGGGCCGGGCCGGCGCCGCCGGCGGCCACCCGCAGCGGCATCAACATCGCTGAGAACGGCGGCACGAACGACAGGATGCCGGCCATCCGCCCGAGCGGCTGCTGCGCCGCGTAGATGGCCAGGAAGAAGCTGCCCATCAGCAGCACCTGCAGCGGGCCGATCGCGCTCTGCAGGTCCTCCTGCCGGGACACCCGGGCGGCCACCGCGGCGGCCAGGCAGGAATAGAAGGCGTACCCGAGTACGAACCAGACCAGCACGTGGGCGATGGTGCCCAGCGCCTCGCCCGGCACCGACAGCGCACCGGTGGCCAGCCCGGCGGTCACCCCGGCCACGCCCAGCACCAGGAACTGCAGCAGCCCGAGCACGCCGATCCCGACCACCTTGCCGGCCAGCAGCTGCCACGGGCGCAGGGCGGCCAGCAGCAGCTCAACCACCCGGCTGGCCTTCTCCTCGACCACGCCCAGCGCGACCCACATCGCGTACCCGAACATCTGCCCGTACAGGAAGAACACGGCGAATATCGCCACCCCCTGCTTGCGGCCGCTGGCCTTGTCCTCCCCGTTCAGCCTGTCCACCGCCAGCGGCGGCACGGACAGCGCGGCGGCCACCCGGGCCGGGTCGATGCCGGCCGAGCCGAGCCGATCCGCGCCGACCACCTGCTGGTGCGCGCTCTGCACGACGGCCGCCAGCCGGTTGTCCAGGTCACGCTTGACCACGATCTCCCGGTCACCGTCCAGCACCGCGTCCAGATGACCGTCCCGCACCTGCTGGTCGGCCTCCGCCCGGCTGGCCGGCCGGGAGATGTCCAGCGTGACGCCGGCCGCGGCCCCGCTGCTCACCAGCGCCGGCTGCAGCCGGTCGGCGGTGCCCAGCAGGCCGACGGTGAACCGGTTGCTGTCGCCGCCGAAGACCTTCGGCAGCACGATGATGCCCAGCAGGATCAGCAAAGTGATCAACAAGCCGACCTGGAAGGCGCGGTCCCTGATCCGGGTGGCCATCTCCCGCCGGGCTACCAGCAACATCCCGTCCAGGCCCGTCATGCGGCGGGTGCCGGTCCCGCGGGCTGGCTCGCCGGCGGGTCCGCCGGACGCCGCTGGTCGCCCGGTCATGCCGCCACCGCCTCCCGGAACAGCTCGGTGAGCGTCGGCAGGCGCCAGGAGAAGTGGCGGACCCGGCCGGTGCGCATCGCCGCGGTCAGCACGCTCTGGTCGTCCACGCCGTCGGCCAGCTCCAGCACCGCCTCGCCGTTCCGCTCGGACACCACGGTGACGCCGGGCAGCCCGCTGGCCCAGCCGGCCGGGGCATCCGGCGCGCCGACCAGCAGCTGCCGCCGGCCCTCCCGGGCCCGCAGCTCGCCGACCGTACCGGTGGCCACGATCCGGCCGGCGTTGATGATGCCGACCGAGTCGCACAACCGCTCCACCAGGTCCAGCTGGTGGCTGGAGAAGATCACCGGAACCCCGGCCCGGCACTGCTCGAGCAGCACCCCGGCCAGGGTGTCCACCCCCACCGGGTCCAGCCCCGAGAACGGCTCGTCCAGGATCAGCACGTCCGGGCGGTGCACCAGCGCGGCGGCCAGCTGGACCCGCTGCTGGTTGCCGAGGGACAGCTTGTCCACCGGGTCCCCGCGCCGCTCGGCCACCCCGAGCGCCGCCATCCAGTTCTCGGCCGCCAGCCGGGCGGCACGCTGGTCCAGCCCGTGCAGCCGGCCGAAGTACTCCAACTGCTCACCGACCCGCATCTTCGGGTAGAGACCGCGCTCCTCCGGCATGTAGCCGAAGCGCTGGCGGGTCTCGAAGGTGACCGGCGCCCCGTGCCACCGGACCTCGCCCGCGTCGGCGGCGAGCACCCCCATCGCGATCCGCATCGCGGTGGTCTTCCCCGCGCCGTTCGCACCGACGAAGCCGAACATCTCGCCGGGCCGCACCGCGAACGCCAGGTCCTGCAGCGCCACCCGCTCCCCGTACCGCTTGCGCACCCGGTCGAACTCCAGCATTCGCCCCCCTCGCTTACAGCCACTCTAGTACGGTAGGTAGCCAGCCCAGCCGCGGCGATTTGGCCTTAATGTGACATTTCGGATATTTGGCTTAATATCGATCTATCGGTCTAATACCCGTAGACTGGAACACCTTCCGTCGTGGTCCATGGAGCGCGGGACCGGAGGGCGTGCCGATGAGCCAGAGCATCTGGACACAGGACAGCCTGGCAGAGCTGGCACCGACCTTGCGCAACGTCGGCGGCTGCCTCGCAGTCGCCGCGGTGGCCCTCGGCCGGGTGCCGGCGGTCGGGGAGGTCTCCCGCGCGGCCGGGCTGACGTTCGACGGCGTCGTGGACTGGGCGGCCGGGCATTCCGAAGCGATCCGCACCGGCACCCGGGTCGCGCTGCCGCTCGCCCCGGTAGTGGGTAGCGCCGGTAGTGGGTAGCGCCGGTGGCGGAGTAGCGCCGGTGGCGGAGTAGCGGCCGGCCCGGACCTGCAGGACCGCTAGGGTTCGGGGCGATGCCCGAGCCGACGGACGCCTGCGGTGCCGCCGAGCCGGCCGGCACGCTGCCCGAGTTCACCCTGACCCTGCCGGCGAACTGGTGCCAGCTGGACCTGGACCCGCGGACCCGAACCGAGACGATCGCCAGGCTGGTCGAGGAGCGGATCGGCACCGCACCGGACCAGGCGATGCGCGACGCCCGCCGCGAGCTGACCGCTTTGCTCCGCCGGTACGCCCGGCAGGCGGCCAGTCACGGCGCGATCTACGCCGCGCTGATGGACCAGGAGGTCGGGGGCCGGTCGCTGTCCGCGTCGCTGCTGGTCGCCGTCGGTGAGGCACCCCGGGATGCCGCCGGCGCACCGGTGCTCGACCCCGTGGAGCTGGGCCGGATCATGTCGGGGCTGGCCGGTGCCGGCGACCCGGCAGCCGCCGACCGGCCACCGGCCGACCTGGTCGAGACCCGGGCCGGCACCGCGGCCCGGCTGCGGCGCACCACCGACTCCGGGGTCGCCGGCACCGACGGCAGCACCGTGGTCACCGCGGAGACGCAGTACTTCGTCCCGGTGCCGGGCACCGACAAGGTGCTGGCGCTGACGTTCTCCACCCCCAACCTGCCGGCCCGGCAGGCCCTGGAGGAGCTGTTCGACGCGATCACCGGCACCCTGGACTGGGTGTGGGGAGCCGGCCAGGCACCGCCGTGACCTCGCCGCCCGGGCTGTGCGGCGCCCGAGCTGCGCCGCCGTACGCGCGCCGGGCCGGCCGGCGGAGGAGGAACCCGTCCGGATCCTGACGCACCCGCGGGTTCGCCGGGCGCCGGCCGGGCAGAATGCCACGCATGGACGTCGCCGTGGTACCGGAAACCGCCGACCTGGACGGCCTGCGGGCCGCCGCGGCCGGCTGCCAGGCCTGCGAGCTGTGGGAGGGCGCCACCCAGACCGAGATCGGCGCCGGTCCGGTGGACGCCCGGATCGTGCTGGTCGGCGAGCAGCCCGGAGAGGTCGAGGACCGGCGCGGGCTGCCGTTCGTCGGGCCGGCCGGCCGGCTGCTGGACCGGGCGCTGACCGACGCGGGCCTCGACCGGGAGATCTGCTACGTGACGAACGCCGTCAAGCACTTCCGGTTCCGGCTCAGCGGCAGACGCCGGATCCACCAGACGCCGGGGCCGGAGCATGTCACCGCGTGCCGGCCCTGGCTGGATGCCGAGTTCGCGCTGATCTCGCCGGAGGTGGTGGTCTGCCTCGGCGCCACCGCGGCCAGGATCCTGCTCGGCTCGACGTTCCGGGTGACCAGGCAGCGCGGGCAGCTCATGCCGTTCGACCCGCCGAGCAAGGACGAGGACGCCGGGGTGAAGTCGGCCTGGATCATGGCCACCACGCACCCGTCCGCGGTGCTGCGGACGCCCGACGAGAGCCGGGCCGAGGCGTACGACGCCCTGGTCGCCGACCTCAGGGTGGCCGCGCGGGCGCTGGCTTGATACGTACGCGGGCCCGGGCTTCGCCCGAGGCCTGCCGGTTGGTTGCGTCCAGAACAATCCGGCCGCCCCGCCGCGCGGCGCGGCTACCCGCCGCCGGGCTCCGGGTCGGGCGCCCCCTCCGGCACCGCGACCGGCGGCTGGTTGGACGCCCGGGCGGGTGCGGTGTAGTGGCGCAGCGCCGGGAAGGCGGCGCCGAGCAGGACGACCAGCACCGCGCAGGCGAGCCCGCCGGCCACCCAGGAGGCGGTGACACCGACGGCGGCGGCGACCATGCCGGCCCGCGCGTCGCCGAGCCGCGGCCCGCCGGCGACCACCACGATGAACACGCCCTGCAGCCGGCCCCGGAGCTGGTCCGGTGCGTACACCTGGAGCAGTGTCTGCCGGTACACCGCCGAGACCAGGTCCGCCGCGCCGGCCGCGGCCAGCAGCAGCACCGCCAGCCACAGCGAGCGGGCCAGGCCGGCCGCCGCGACGGTCACCCCCCAGGCGACCACGGCGGCGATCAGCGCCAGTCCCTGCCGGCGGACCCGGCCGATCCACCCCGAGGACAACCCGCCCACCACGGCGCCGAGCGCGATCGCCGCGTACAGCCAACCGACCGCACCGGGCCCGCCGAACCGGCGCTCGGCCACCTCCGGGAACAGCGCCCGCGGCATCGCCAGCACCATGGCCACGATGTCCACCGCGAACGACATCAGCAGCACCGGGCGGCCGCCGATGAAGCGCAGGCCGTCCACCACCGAACGCAGCCCGGGCCGGCTGCCGCCGCCTTCGGGCGGCAGCCGGGGAAGTCTCAGGGTCGCGTACAGGCCGAGGGTGAACAGGACGGCGTCCACCGCGTACGCCCACTGGTAGCCGGACGGCCGTCCGAGAAAGACCGCGGCGAGCAGCGGGCCGGCGATGGTGGCGACGTTGGCCATGGTGAAGCTGAGGGTGTTCGCCGCGGGCACCAGCTCGACCGGCACCAGCCGCGGGATGATCGCCCCACGGGTGGGCTGCACGATGGCGAACGCCCCGGACTGCACCGCCATCAGCGCCAGGATCAGCCCGACGCTGCGCAGCCCGACCAGTGCCTGCGCCAGCAGCCCCAGGGTGGTGGCCCACACCACCAGCGAGGACAGCAGCGCCACCAGCCGGCGGTCGGCGGCGTCGGCCACCGCGCCGCCCCACAGCCCGAACGCGACCAGCGGCACGAGCTGCACCAGGCCGAGCACGCCGACGTAGAACGACGAGCCGGTGATCGCGAACACCTGCACCGGGACCGCCACCGCGGTCACCTGGAAGCCGATGAACGACACGCCGTAGCCGACCAGGATCCGGCGGTACGCCGGGATCCGCAGCGGCGCCGTGTCCACCGCGATCCGCCGCACCCGTGCCGCCACCCTCATCCCGCTTCCCGCCGAGCCGCTCGCGTACGTATCAAGGCGCAAGTCAAGGGGCGAGCCGTTCGACCACCCAACTGCCCAGGTCGGTGCGGCGGTACCGCAGCCGGTCGTGCAGCCGGCCGGGCCGTCCCTGCCAGAACTCCACCGTCTCCGGCGCCACCCGGAACCCGCCCCAGTGGTCGGGCAGCGGCACCGGCCGGTCCGGCGGGAACCGCTCCGCGGCCGCCCGCCACGCCTGGTCCAGCGCCTCCCGGGACTCGACCACCGTCGACTGCGGGCTGGCCCAGGCGCCGAGCTGGGCGTCGCGCGGCCGGGTGCGGAAGTAGGCCGCGGACTCCTGCCGGGTCACCCGGTGCACCGGCCCGGTGACCACCACCTGGCGTTCCAGTGCCACCCACGGGAACAGGCAGGACGCGTACGGGTTGGCCGCCAGGTCCTGGCCCTTGCGCGAGGTGTAGTTGGTGAAGAACACCAGCCCCCGCTCGTCGTAGCCGCGCAGCAGCACGGTGCGGACGGTGGGCCGGCCGGACGCGTCGGCGGTGGCCAGCACCATCGCGTTCGGCTCGCGGAACGCCTGCGACTCGACCGCCTCCACCAGCCAGTGCCCGAACTGGGTGATCCAGTCCGGCGCCAGCTCCGCCTCGGTGAGGTGCGCGGAGGTGTATGCGATCCGGATCCCGGTGACGTCCGGCCCGGTGCCGCCCGACCGGCTGGTTTCCGCGCTGGCCACCTGCCCTCCCTCACGGTGTCAGGACGTGGCGAGATCGTTTCACATGGGCAAACTCGGAGCGAACCCGCCCGAGCCCGGTGCTACCAACGGCGGCGACACCAGCCAGAATGGCGTTGGAAACAAACTTGACGCAGAGGGGTAGTTGATGTCCGACGACTTCAAGCCGGGGCTCGAGGGTGTGCTGGCCTTTGAGACGGAGATCGCCGAACCCGACAAGGACGGCGGGGCGCTGCGCTATCGGGGCGTGGACATCGAAGACCTGGTCGGGCATGTCACGTTCGGCAACGTGTGGGCGCTGCTGGTGGACGGCAAGTTCGGCCCGGGGCTGCCCCCCGCCGAGCCGTTCCCCATCCCGGTGCACAGCGGCGACGTCCGGGTGGACGTGCAGGCGGCGCTGGCCATGCTGGCGCCGCTGTGGGGCTACCAGCCGCTGCTGGACATCACCGAGGAGGAGGCCCGCGCGCAGCTGGCCCGGGCCGCGGTGATGGCGCTGTCCTACGTGGCCCAGTCGGCCCGCGGCATCGGCGTCCCGGCGGTCCCGCAGTCCCGCATCGACGAGTGCAACACCATCGTGGAACGGTTCATGACGCGCTGGCGGGGCGAGCCGGACCCGCAGCATATCGCCGCGGTGGACGCGTACTTCGTCTCCGCCGCCGAGCACGGCATGAACGCCTCGACGTTCACCGCCCGGGTGATCGCCTCCACCGGGGCCGACGTGGCGGCGGCGATGTCGGGTGCGATCGGCGCCATGTCCGGCCCGCTGCACGGCGGCGCGCCGGCCCGGGTGCTGCCGATGATCGAGGAGGTCGAGCGCACCGGGGACGCCCGCAAGGTGGTCAGCTCGATCCTGGACCGGCGTGGCCGGCTGATGGGCTTCGGGCACCGGGTCTACCGGGCCGAGGACCCCCGGGCCCGGGTGCTGCGGCGGACCTGCCAGGAGCTGGGCACGCCCCGTTTCGAGGCCGCCCTCGCGCTGGAGCAGGCCGCACTGGCCGAGCTGCGCGACCGCCGGCCGGACCGGGCCATCGAGACCAACGTCGAGTTCTGGGCGGCGGTGGTGCTGGACTTCGCCGATGTGCCGGCGCACATGATGCCGGCGATGTTCACCTGCGCCCGCACCGGTGGGTGGTGCGCCCACATCATGGAGCAGAAGCGGCTGGGCCGGCTGGTCCGGCCGTCCGCCCGCTACATCGGGCCCGGGGCGCGCAAGCCGAACGACGTCGAGGGCTGGGACGAGATCAGCCACTACCCGACGATCGAGTCGATCGGTCGGGCCTGACGCCGGGTCACCCCGCTGGTGGGGCCGGGCCCACAGCCCACTCGACCGCCCGTCCGCCTCGCCCGGGGATCCCTGTCCCCGGGGGCGCGACAGAAGGTCGAGGGCGCTTTGGGACACTGGACCCTCACCAGCGAGGAGGGCCCGTGACCATCGAACTCCCGAACAGCCTCAAGCCCGCCGACGGCCGCTTCGGCTGCGGCCCGTCAAAGGTGCGCCCGCAGGCCGTGCAGGCGCTGTCCGGGTTGGCCAGCACCCTGCTCGGCACATCGCACCGGCAGGCCCCGGTGCGCACGCTGGTCCGGCAGGTCCGCGAGGGGTTGGCCGCGCTGTTCGAGCTGCCCGAGGGGTACGAGGTGGTGCTCGGCAACGGCGGCAGCACCGCGTTCTGGGACATCGCCGCGTTCGGCCTGGTCCGCGAGCGTGCCCAGCACCTGTCGTTCGGCGAGTTCTCCGCCAAGTTCGTCAAGGTGGTCAGCGACGCGCCGTTCCTCGGCGAGCCCACCGTGCTCAGCTCCGCGCCGGGCACCAGGCCCGAACCGCAGGCCGAGGCCGGCGTGGACGCATACGCCTGGCCGCACAACGAGACCTCCACGGGGGTGATGGCCCCGGTGCGGCGGCCGGCGGGCGCCGACGACGACGCGCTGGTGCTCATCGACGCCACCTCCGGAGCCGGCGGGCTGCCGGTCGATGTCAGCGAGACGGACGTCTACTACTTCGCCCCGCAGAAGTGCTTCGCCGCCGACGGCGGCCTGTGGGTGGCCCTGATGTCGCCGGCCGCGCTGGCCCGGGTCGCCGAGATCGCCGGGTCCGGCCGCTGGGTGCCGGCGTTCTACTCCCTGACGAACGCGATCAGCAGCTCACGCAAGGACGAGACCTACAACACCCCGGCGTTGACCACCCTGGCGTTGCTCGCCGACCAGGTGAAGTGGATGAACGGCAACGGCGGGCTGGCCTGGGCGGTGGGCCGCACCCAGGACTCCTCCGGCCGGCTGTACACCTGGGCGGAGAAGACCAGCTACACCGCCCCGTTCGTGGCCGACCCGGCGGACCGCTCGCTGGTGGTGGGCACCATCGACTTCGCCGACTCGGTGGACGCCGCGGCGGTGGCCGCGACGCTGCGCGCCAACGGCATCGTGGACACCGAGCCGTACCGGAAGCTCGGTCGCAACCAGCTGCGGGTCGGGATGTTCCCGGCCATCGACCCGGCCGACGTGGAGGCGCTGACCGCCTGCATCGACTACGTGGTCGAGCGGCTCTGACCGGCCGGCCCCGACCGGGTCGGCCGGGGCCACGCCCGGCAAGCCGGCACCGGGTCCAATGCCGTCCGGGCCGGGACTAATGCCCTTATTGCGGGTCGCAATCCCAACGGACGCTGTGTCCGTCGCGAGATGCCGCGAGCAGGCCGGGTACGGGGCTGACGCTGCCGGCCGCTCGCGGACATCCGGACAGCCGCTGCATCCGTAAGGAGTGGATCACGATGCCTACCGACCTCGTTGCCAGCGACTTCGAACTTCTCGTCAGCAACCAGAGCAAGATCCTGGCCAACCAGGGGACGATCGAGGGGAACCAGAAGAAGCTGGACCGGCTGGTGGCCAACCAGACCACGATCCTGTCGAACCAGGAGACCATCAAGGGCAACCAGAAGAAGCTGGACAAGGTTCTCGTCAACCAGGCCACCATTGAGGCCAACCAGGCTCACATCCTGGCCAACCAGGAGAAGCTGGACCCGATTCTCGGCAACCAGGCAACGATCCTACGCAATCAGGACCACATCCTCACCAACCAGGAGAAGCTGGACACCGTCCTGGCCAACCAGGCGACCATCGTGACCAACCAGGTCACCATCCTGGCCAACCAGGACCAGCTGTTCGCGTACCTGCGGGACGTGCTCACCAACCAGCGCGAGATCCTCGGGAACCAGAAGAAGATCCTGGACAAGTAGGCGAACAGTAGAGGGGCACCCCATACCGCCGGGTGCCCCTCTACGCTGTCCCGGCTAGCGGAACGTCAGCTCGGGCTCCTTGTCCAGCTCGGCCAGGATCCGGCAGCACCGGTGCAGGGTCTGTTCCCGCTCCTCCTCGGACACGCACGACGTCTGGTCCGGGTGAAGCTGATGCGCCAGGTCGGCCCGCAGGACGCGGACCGCACCGGCCGTCCTCATCACCCGGTCCAGCTGCTCGGTCTCGGTCTCGGCCGGCCGCCGGGTCAACGCGTCGACGATGGCGATCGCCCGGTCCGGCAGGCCCAGCCCGGCCAGCTCGGTCACCGGCACCGCTCCCTCGGCCGCCACGTGGTGCAGCAGAGCTGCGACCTGGTCCACCTCCGCGCCGCCCATCTGCTCCACGCGAAGCCGGACCGCGTCGAGGTGCTCCACCAGTGGTCGACCGACGTGGTCGGCCTGGCCCTCGTGCACGATCCGGACGAACGCGTGTGCATCAGCGACGGTCCAGCCCATAAGTCCTCCTCGCGGGTCAATGGGGGTGTCCTCGGTGAGGTTCACCGCAGGGTCCGGGCCGAGATCTACGGTATGCAGACCGACGGACCCCGCCAACCGTTACCCCAAACGACGGTGCGCTAATCCTGGTACGGCACTCCGCTC
>JBKOWA010000008.1:0-4906 GCA_046724155.1 Actinomycetota bacterium | reverse complement strand
GGTGGGGCTGGACGGTCACGGCGCTAAGCATGCACTGTCGGGGCCCGTATTGCCCATTTGGGCGATCCTCACCTAGCCTCCGGCGTAGCGGGACGAAATGTCTTCATATTACCGCATCGCCCCGAGTGGTAGGCGGCGCTCGCGGTCTGGCCGTTCACGAAGTTCTGAAGTTTCAGAGAACGCTGCCGGGGGCGCCGGTGCCCGGGATCGCGGCCCACAGCCGGACGGCTAGGGTGTCCGGGGCGCGGCGACCCCGCAGGCGGGTCGTTTCGCGTGTCCGAGCGGTTCGGGTTCCAGGCAGGTCGAGGAGGTCCGGTGAGTACGGCGCCGATGGAGTCCGCCGTACCGCCACTGCGTACCTGGCAGCGGCGTGCGCTCACCCGCTACCTGGCCGCCCGCCCGGCCGACTACCTCGCGGTGGCCACCCCGGGCGCCGGCAAGACCGCGTTCGCGCTGCGGGTGGCGGCCGAGCTGATCGCCGACCGGACGGTGCAGGCGGTGACCGTTGTCACCCCCACCGAGCACCTGAAGTCGCAGTGGGCCGCCGCGGCGCAGCGGTACGGCATCGCGCTGGACCCCGCCTTCCGCAACGCCGCCGGTGCGGCCGCCGGAGACTTCCGCGGCGTCGCCGTCACCTACGCGCAGGTCGCCGCGCACCCGATGCTGCACCGGGCCCGCACCGACCACCGCCGCACCCTGGTGATCCTCGACGAGGTGCACCACGCCGGTGACGCGCTGTCGTGGGGCGACGCGGTCCGGGAGGCGTTCAGTCCGGCGGTGCGGCGGCTGGCGCTCACCGGCACCCCGTTCCGCTCCGACGACAACCCGATCCCGTTCGTCGGCTACGAGCGGGGCCCGGACGGCGCGCTGCGCTCGCGTTCCGACTACGCCTACGGCTACGGCGAGGCGTTGCGCGACGGCGTCGTCCGACCGGTGATCTTCCTGGCCTACTCCGGGGAGACCCGGTGGCGCACCAGGGCCGGCGAGGAGCACACCGTCCGGCTGGGGGAGCCGCTGCCCAGGGAGTACACCGCCCGGGCCTGGCGTACCGCGCTGGACCCGGCCGGCGAGTGGATCCCCGCGGTGCTGGCCGCCGCCGACACCCGGCTGACCCAGGTGCGGGCCGGCGGCATGCCGGACGCCGCCGGCCTGGTGATCGCCTCCGACCACGTCTCGGCCCGGGCCTACGCCGGGCACCTGGCCCGGATCACCGGCCGGTCGCCGGTGGTCGTGCTGTCCGACGACCCGAAGGCCAGCGGGCGGATCGCCGAGTTCGCCGACTCGCCGGAGCGGTGGATGGTGGCGGTGCGGATGGTCAGCGAGGGGGTGGACGTGCCCCGGCTCGCGGTGGGCGTGTACGCGACCAGCGTGAACACCGCGCTGTTCTTCGCCCAGGCGGTGGGCCGGTTCGTCCGGGCCCGCCGGTCGGGGGAGACCGCCTCGGTGTTCCTGCCCAGCGTGCCGAGCCTGCTCGGGCTGGCCGGGGAGATGGAGACCGAGCGGGACCACGTGATCGGCGCGCCGGCCGAGCCGGACGGCTGGGACGACGCGCTGCTGGAGCGGGCCAACCGCCGGGCCGACCAGCCGAGTGAGGAGGACCGCGCGTTCGAGACCCTCGAGGCGCGGGCCGAGCTGGACCAGGTGATCTTCGACGGGGCGTCGTTCGGGCTGACCGCCTCCCCGGGGACGCCCGAGGAGGAGGAGTACCTCGGGTTGCCCGGCCTGCTGGAGCCCGAGCAGGTCGCGCTGCTGCTGCACCAGCGGCAGGCGCAGCAGCTCGCCGAGCAACGGCGCCGGGCCGCGGCCGAGCCACCGCGGGAGGCCAGGACGGTGCCCCTGCACGAGGTGCGCCAGGCGCTGCGCCGGGAGCTGAACGGCCTGGTCGCCGCCCATCACCACCGCACCGGCCGACCACACGGAAGTATCCATGCCCAGCTGCGCGCAACCTGCGGGGGGCCGCCGATCGCGCTGGCCAGCACCGAGGAGATCCAGCGCCGGATCGAGGAGATCCGTCGCTGGTAGCCGGTGGAACGTCTCCGAGTGGCGGGACGGCCGGCGCCCGGGAGCAGGGGGCGCCGGCCGTCGTGGTCGCTACCGCGGGTCTAGCCCGCGCCGTCCGCTTCCTTGGCCGGCACCATGTGGATGGCGATCTCGCGCAGCTTGGTGTCGTACTCCCGGGCGTGGTGGCTACAGAACACGAGGTCTCCGCCGCCGGCGAGCACGATGCGCACCATGCCCCGGGCGCCACAACGGTCACAGCGGTCGTTGGCGGATGGCGGCGCGGGGTCCAATGTCGGGGTCAACGTCGGCGTCACGGCGGTCCCTTCTCGAGTCCTGCGTGCCAGCTCAACCTATCGGCGAGTCGTTTCGTTCCCGTCACCGTTGCCACCAACCTCACACCACGGGGCTTATCGCTGATAGCGAACAAGGTGGCCCGGGTGCGTCCACCGAACGGTCCAAAACGCCCAGGGCGTTCCAGGCGAGCCCAGGGCGCCACAGACAGCACCCGGCCGACCGGACAGCGTAGGGACCTACTGCGTGCTCGCCGGCGGACAGCGATCCGGAATATCGAGGCTTTGCGACCTGCCGGTCCGAATAACGCCAGAGGCTCCGAGCGGGCATACCCTGGGAGGTCCACCCACGGGTGGCTCTATAGCACGGGGAATGGCGGTTGGCGAGGCCTGGGTCCGGACCGGGACGGTGCCATACGGCGGGTTCTCAGGGTACCCGGATGGTGCCGGGTGAGGCCAGCAGGAGCGGCTGGCGGCGCCTGCTTGTCGCGGCGCCACCAGCCATTGAGCCGTGCAGTGGTGCTGGAATCAGTCGTTCAGGGCGGGCTGGGCCTGGTGCCGGCTAGCCCGAGGCGGGGAGCCGGCGGGGCTGGAGGCGGGCCGAGTACAGGGCCAGCACCCGCTCGATCAGGGCGAGCAGCACCTCCTTGACCGACTGCCGGTAGCGCGCGTCGCAGGGCACCACGGGGATGGAGCTCTGTACGCCGAGCGCCTCCCGCACCTCCTCCAGCTCGAACCGCTGGGCACCCTCGAAGTAGTTCACCGCCACCAGGAACGGCACGGACCGCTCCTCGAAGTAGTCCAGCACCGGGTAGCAGTCCTCGATGCGCCGGGTGTCGGCCATGACCACGGCACCCAGCGCGCCCTCCGAGAGGTCGTCCCAGAGGAAGGTGAACCGGTCCTGGCCGGGGGTGCCGAACAGGTACAGGACCACGTTGTGGTCCAGGGTGATCCGGCCGAAGTCCAGCGCCACCGTGGTGGTGGTCTTCTCAGGCAGCACAGAGGTGTCGTCCACCCCGAGCGAGGTCTCGGTCATGGCTGCCTCCGTGACCAGCGGCTCGATCTCGGAGATCGCCCCGATGAGGGTGGTCTTGCCGACACCGAAACCACCGCTCACCACGATCTTGACCGCGGTGGGGGGGGCGGCGGCCACGGCGGGCGCCTTGGGTACGGCGGGCGCCTTGTGTTCAGAGCTCCCGAACAAGATCTCTGATCCTCTCGATGACGTGGAACGGCAGTTCGGCAGGCTCGCGGAGTGTGACGAGGTTCTCCGTAGCCAGGTCGGCGACCAGGACGCGGGCCACCCCGAGGGGCACGCCGAGGCCCGCGGCTATCTCCGCGATCGCAAGCGGCCGCTGGCACAGCTCGACGATGCGCCACCGCTCGTACCGCAGCGGTGCGGACAGCGCCGCCGGTGTGGCCACGACCTGCGTCTCGATCCGTAGCCCGTCCTGCAGTGGCTGGGTCCGGCCATCGGTCATGATGAAGGGCCGCAGGAACGTGTCGTCGCCGGCCCGGTCGGTTGCCGGATCGGGTCCCTCGCCGGACGGTGCCGGCGGTATCCAGGCCGTGGCAGAACCGCCCTGGACCAGGCCGCCATCGACCCCCGGGGCGAACCAGCCCTGCGAGTACCATCCCGGCTTCCCCCGCGGATCCGGCAGGCCCGGCGCGCCGCTCATCAGCTCGGCCCCCGCCCGTTATGCACCTGATGCCGCCTCGCAGTCGTGGTGGTCGTCATTGCGGCAGCGACTCCCTCAGCTCGGAGATTAACGCCGGGGTGAGCAGGACACCGGCCCGGTCGATCAGCACGGCGATCTCATAGCCGATCAGTCCGACATCGCATTTCGCGTCGGCGAGCACCGCGATGCAGCTCCCATCGTTGATCATCGATACCAGAAGGAAGCCGCGCTTCATCTCGATCATGATCAGCTTGAGGCCGTCGAAGTCGTAGTTGCGGGCCGCGCTACGGGCCAGGCTGGCCAGCCCGGAGACCAGCGCCGCCAAGCGGTCCGCGGCGGTGCGGTCCAGCCCCTCCGACATCGCGATCAGCAGTCCGTCGGACGACACGGCCACCGCGTCTCGCACGCCGTCGGTGGTGCGTACGAAGTTAGCCAGAAGCCAGTTGAAGGTGTGCGGGCTGGCGTGTAGTTCGGTGGTCACGCGGGTCCTCCTGGCCCGTTGCGGTGCTGGTGGTTACTGGCCCTTGCCCGGTCGGGACCGGTCTGAGCGGCTGGCGGCGGCTGGGGAGCCCGGGCCTCGCCGCGCTGGTGCCCACTGCGGAATGCGGAGAGCATCATGCGGATCTCCTCCGGGGAGCGCTCGGGCGGGATGAGGGGTTCGGCCCGGTCGGCCGGCGGGGGGCTGATCCGGTTGGAGGTCGGTGCCTTGTCGGTGCTCCGGACCCGCTTGACCAACCCGTTGCGGGTGCGCTGCGGGCCGGCGGGCTGGCCGGTTCCGTCCTCGCGAGCCGGTTGGCCAAGCGGACCGGTCGGCGGCGGTCCGGGCGGCTGGAAGGTCTCCGGAGCCGGCGACGACCCGCCCGGGGGGGCAGTGGACGGGCTGAACGGCGAACGGCTCGCCGCGGCCGCGGCCGCCGGTGCTGGCCGCGGCTGGGT
>JBKOWA010000044.1:0-3035 GCA_046724155.1 Actinomycetota bacterium | reverse complement strand
TCTCCCCGCCCCCCCCCCCCCCCCCCGGGCCCGCCCCCGACCGAGGTCTTGTCACATACCGACCGGTTGGTACGCTTTCCGCACCGCACCCGGGCCGAACGAGCGAGCGGGCGGTCGGGCACGACGGGTACGGCGGCTCGTTCGGGATGGCCGACCCGGAGGCCGGGCTGAGCATCGGCTACGCGATGAACCTGATGGGCCACCACATCATGGACGACCCCCGCACGATGGCGATCATCGACGCGGTCTACCGGGCGGTCTGAGCGCCGGCCCGGGCGGCCGGCCGGGGACGCCGTAGCATCGTGCCTACCGTTCCGTGCCCGCCGCCACCAGGAGAGCCGTCCCGATGAGCGACCAGCAACTGGTCCGGCCCGAGCCGATCAGCGGCTTCCCGGAGTGGCTGCCCGAGGTGCGGCTGGTCGAGCTGCGCTGGCTGGACCAGATCCGGACCGCGTTCGAGCGGTACGGGTTCTGCTCGGTCGAGACGCCGTCGGTGGAGGCGCTCGAGGTGCTGATGGCCAAGGGCGAGACCTCGCACGAGGTCTACGCGCTGCGCCGGCTGCAGGCCGAGCCCGGCGACGACAGCGGCCGGCTCGGGCTGCACTTCGACCTGACCGTGCCGTTCGCCCGGTACGTGGCGCAGCACTTCGGCGAGCTGGTGTTCCCGTTCAAGCGGTACCAGATCCAGCGGGTGTGGCGCGGCGAGCGGCCGCAGGAGGGCCGCTACCGCGAGTTCGTCCAGTGCGACATCGACGTGATCAACGTGGACAGCGTGCCGCTGCAGTTCGACGCCGAGCTGCCCCGGATCATCCACGAGGTGCTCAGCCAGCTCGGCCTGCCGCCCTGGTCGCTGCACGTCAACAACCGGAAGGTGCTGCAGGGCTTCTACGCCAGCCTGGGCATCGACGACCCGCCGGCCGTGCTGCGGATCGCCGACAAGCTCGACAAGATCGGCACCACCGGCGTCGCCGGGCTGCTGCAGGACGAGCTCGGGCTGTCCGGCAGCCAGGTGGCCGGCTGCCTCGACCTGGCCCAGATCCGCGGCACCGACGCCTCGGTGGTCGAGGACGTGGCCCGGCTGGGCGGCAAGTCCGACCTGCTCATCGAGGGGCTGGACGAGCTCGGGTTCGTGCTCGACGCGCTGTCCGACCTGCCCGCCGGCACCGTGCTGGCCGACCTGTCGGTGGCCCGCGGCCTGGACTACTACACCGGGACGGTCTACGAGGCGAAGTTCACCGGCTGGCCGGGCTACGGCAGCATCTGCTCCGGCGGGCGGTACGACAACCTGGCCGGCAGCTTCATCCGGCGCAGCCTGCCCGGTGTCGGCATGTCGATCGGGCTGACCCGGATCTTCGCCAAGCTGCTCGCCGAGGGGCTGCTGCCGGCCGGGCCGAGCTGCCCGACCGACGTGCTGGTGGTGGTGCCCGGCGACGACCGCCGGCCGGTCGCGGTGGCCACCGCCGCCGAGCTGCGGGCCCGCGGCCTGAACACGGAGCTGTACCACCAGGCCGACAAGCTCGGCAAACAGATCCGGTACGCCTCCCGCAAGGGCATCCCGTACGTGTGGTTCCCGCCGTTCGAGGACGGCCGCCCGCACGAGGTCAAGGACCTGGCCACCGGGGCGCAGGCCGAGGCCGACCCGACGAGCTGGCGACCCAGCCCCTGACGCCCCGCCGCCCCGCCTCCAGACGGAAACTTGTGGACACGACGCGCCCTTGAAAGGCCTGTCGCGTCCACAGGTTGCGCTCAAGCTCAGGAAGCCGCCAGGTCGGCTCGGGCCACCACGCCGATGTCGGCCTGGTCGGTGAACAGCCCGTCCACGCCGGCCCGCAGGTAGGTCACCTGCTCGTCGATCGCCCGGCCGTAGTCGGTCAGCAGCGTGCCCACCCGGTAGTCCACCGGGAGGAAGTTGTTCTCCGCCCGGAACGTGTACGGGTGCAGCACCAGGCCGGCCTGGTGCGCGTCGGCGACCAGCGCGGTGGGCGTGCCGAGGGTGCCGTCGGCGTTGCGCGGGATCACCTGCAGCTTGTCCGGGCCGATGCCCTGGGCGTACTCGGCGATGCCGCGCAGCCCGTCCGGGGTGGCCAGGTCGGCGTAGGTCGGGCCGCTGCCCCGGGCCACGGTGTCGTACGGCGCGCCGGCGGCGGACAGCAGCTGGACCGCCGCGGTGCGCAGCCCGAGCTGGCGCAGCCGCTGCAGGTTGGACACCTCGAAGGACTGCACGAAGACCGGGGCGTTCGGGTGGTTCAGCCCGGCCCGCTGCAGCACGGCCAGCAGCCGCTCCTCCAGCGGCAGCCCGGCGGCGACGAAGTACGTCGGGTGCTTGGTCTCCGGATACACCCCGAGCTCCCGGCCCAGCTCCCGGGACAGCCGGAACCGCAGCTCCAGCATCTCCTCGAACGTCGGCACCTCGTACCGGCCGTTGTAGAGGGTGTTGTGCTGCCGGATCTGCGGCAGCCGCTCCACCGCCCGCAGCGTCTTCAGCTCGGCCAGGGTGAAGTCCTCGGTGAACCAGCCGGTGGTGGGCACCCCGTCCAGCACCTTGGTGGTGCGCCGGGCGGCGAACTCCGGCCGGCCGGCCACGTCGGTGGTGCCGCCGATCTCCGGCTCGTGCCGGCAGACCAGCACGCCGTCCCTGGTCGGCACCAGGTCCGGCTCCAGGTAGTCGGCGCCCATCCGGGCGGCCAGCTCGTAGGAGGCCAGGGTGTGCTCGGGCCGGTAGCCGGAGGCGCCGCGGTGGCCGATCACCAGCGTGCCGCGGTCCCCGGCCCGGCCCGACGCGGCGGCTGCCGCGTCAGGAGCAGCCGGACTGTCGGGGGTGGTCGAGGCGGCCAGCGCCCGGCTGCTGGCCGACAGCGGGACGGTCAGCGCAGCCGCGGCGAGGCCGGCGAGAGCGGTACGGCGGGTCGGCATGGGTGGTCCTCCCTCGATACCTGGCAAGAGCGTCTCGCCGCCGGCCATCCCAGCGGGGACAGAGCACGGCCGGGTACCGGGAGGGCGTACGCGCCATGTCGGCTAGGCGAACAGAACCAGGC
>JBKOWA010000533.1:0-4212 GCA_046724155.1 Actinomycetota bacterium | reverse complement strand
GTGCTGGCCCGGCGGGGTGGGCCGTTCCAGCTGGGCGCGCTCATGCCCAACGCGGTGGTGCGGGACGCGACCGGCGCCGCTCGCCGCCTCGAGGAGGTGCTCGGCGGCCGGCCCGCCGCCGTCACCGGCGCCCAGCCCAGCCGGCGGCTCGTCGACACCTGCCGGGAGGAGGGGCTGCTGCTCGTCCACGTCCACCCGGACGCCGGGACGACCGACCGCCGCGCTCCCGCCGCGGGCTGCCTCGACGTCACCGTCGCCGGACCCCAGAGTCCGCTGCACCCGCTCGTCCGCAACCGGCAGCTCCTGGTCGTCGTGCGCCCGGACGGCGTCGTCGGCGCAGTCAGCCGGTGCGACCCGCCGGCCGTCCCGCTGCTCCTTCCGCAGCCGGGACCGGCCACCGCGCCGAGGGCGGTGCTCGCCCGATGACTCACCCGACGACTCACCCGATGACGATGTGGCCGAGCTACGACGGGCCGGGTGACCTGCCGGCGATCGAAGCGGTGCCGCTGGACTCGCGCCCGCTGCCCACCTCGACGTACGACGCCCTGCGCCGCACCGCCCGCACCGACCCGGACCGGGTCGCCGTCCTCGCGCTGCCCGACGGCCGGCGGTGGCGGTCGCCGGTCGAGCTGACCTACGGCCAGCTGCTGACCACGGTGACGTCGTACGCCAACGCACTGCGATCCGCCGGCGTGGCCCGGCGCGACGGCGTCGCCCTGATCTCGCCGAACGTGCTGGAGCTGATCCCCGCCCTGCTCGCGGCCGAGGCGGCCGCGATCGCCGTGCCGATCAACCCGGCGCTCGACCGCGACACCATCGCGGCGCTGCTGCGCCGCGCCGGCGTCACCGCCCTCGTCGCCGCCGGCCCCGGCGTCGACGCCGGCGTGTGGGCGCTGGCCGAGGGGCTGGCCACGGAGCTGAACACGCGGTTGTTCGCGTTGCGGCCGACGTCGGCGGCCGCAACGGCCGACACCGCCGTCAGCTACCTCGACGACGTGGCCGGCACCGCGCCGTCGGACCGGCTGGTCGGCGGCGACCCGGCGCCCGGCGACATCGCCGCCTTCTTCCACACCGGCGGCACGACCGGCACGCCGAAACTGGCGGCACACACCCACCGGATGCAGGTCGTCGACGCCTGGTCGGTCGCCGCCATCTCGGTGCTGTCGGCCGACTCGACCGTGCTCGCGGCACTGCCGCTGTTCCACGTCAACGCGCTCGTCGTCACGACCCTCGCCCCCATCCTGCGCGGCATGCGCGCGGTCTGGGCCGGGCCGCTCGGCTACCGCGACGGCGAGCTGGTCCACAACCTCTGGCGGATCGTCCAGCACCACCGGATCACCGCGATGTCCGCGGTGCCGTCGGTCTACGACACGCTGAGCCGGATCCCCATCGACGCCGACATCGCGTCGCTGAAGCTGCCCATCGTCGGCGCCGCGCCGCTGCCGCCCGCGGTGCGGGATGCCTGGCTGGCGCACACCGGCGTCGCGCTGTGCGAAGGCTACGGGCTCACCGAGGCGACCTGCGCCACCGCCCGCAGCTTCCCCCGCCACCAGCGGCCGGGCTCGGTCGGGCAGCGGCTGCCCTACCAGCGGGTCGCGGCCGTCGACATCGACCCGGTGTCGGGGCGGTGGAGGTTCCTGCCACCCGGGCAGCGCGGCAGCCTCGCCGTCAGCGGCCCGACCGTCTTCCCGGGCTACGTCGCCGGCCGGAACGCCGGCGGACCCGTCCTCGACCCCGCCGGGAAGGTGACCGACGGCTGGCTCGACACCGGCGACCTCGGCAGTGTCTCCGACGACGGGTTCGTCACCCTCACCGGACGGGCCAAGGACATCATCATCCGCGGCGGTCACAACATCGACCCCGCCGAGGTGGAGGAGGTCCTCCGCCGGCACCCGGCCGTCGTCGACGCCGGCGTCGTCGGGCGCCCCGACCAGCACTCCGGCGAGGTCCCGGTCGCGTTCGTCGTCGTCCGCGACCGCTGCGCCGACGCCGACGAGATCCGGCGGTGGGCCGCCGACCGCGTCCCGGAACGCGCCGCCGCACCCAAGGCCGTCACCGTGCTGCCCGCCCTGCCGCTGACCGCCGTCGGCAAGCCCTACAAGCTCGGCCTGCGCATCCTCGCGACCAGGCACGAGCTCGCCGCCCGCCTCGCCGCGGTCGGCTACCGCGTCCCCGACGACGGCTGGTGCGACCAGCACGACGGGCAGATCGCCGTCGCGCTCCCGCCTCCACCGGACGCGACGCTGCGGGCGGCCGTCTGCGACCTGCTCGACCGCTACCCCCTCTCCTGGAGATTCAGATGACCATGACATCAGAGACGACCGACCGCCGGGTCCCCGTTCTCGTCGTCGGCGGCGGCGCCGCGGGCCTGACCGCATCGATGCTGCTGTCGACGTACGGCGTCGACCACCTCCTCATCAGCGCCCTGCCGACGACGTCGGTCCTGCCAAAGGCGCACGTCCTGCAGCAGCGCGCGATGGAAGTCCTCGCCGACGTCGGCTGCGCCGCGGACATCCTGGCCGCCGGCACACCGGCGCGGAACATGAGCCACACCGGCTGGTACCTCGACGTCGCCGGCGACGACACCGCCGGCCGCCTGATCCACAAGATGGAATGCTGGGACGGTGGCGGCACCGACCCGGCGTGGGTCGCCGCGTCGCCGTGCCGCCAGGCCAACCTCCCGCAGATCCGGCTGGAGCCGATCCTCCGGCGGCGCGCCGAACAGCTCAACCCCGGCGGCATCCGGTTCCACCACGAGCTCGTCACGGTCGAGCAGGACCGCGACGGGGTCGACGCCACCGTGCTCAACCGCGACACCGGCGAGCGCTACCGCGTCCGCTGCGACTACCTCATCGGCGCCGACGGCGGCCGCACGGTGGGCAAGCAGCTCGGCGTGACCATGGTCGGTCAGCGCGACGTGATGCGCACCGCAAGCAATCCACGTGACCGCTGACCTCACGCCGTGGCTGACCGACCCCGACGTGCTCATCCGGTGGATCCTCCACACCCGGTACGGCGGCGCGTTCAGCGTGCTCGTCCCGATGGGCCCCCACCGCTGGGGGCCGGAGTCCGAGGAGTGGGTGTTCCACCTGAACTACCTGCCCGAGAACGAGGCCCAGTTCGACACCGACCAGCAGGTCATCGACACCATGAAGGACCGCCTCGGCATCCCGGACCTCGACCCCAAGGTGCACCTCGTCACCCGGTGGTCGGTCGAGGGCCTGCTCGCCTCGAGCATCAACGTCGGACGGGTCTTCCTCGCCGGTGACGCCGCACACCGCCACCCGCCGACCGGCGGCCTCGGGCTCAACAGCGCCATCCACGACGTCCACAACCTGTGCTGGAAGCTTGCGCACGTGCTGCAGGGCAGGGCCGGCCGCGCACTGCTGGACACCTACCACGCCGAACGCTTCCCGTCGTTCGCCCGCAACACCCGGCGGTCGCTGGAGAACGCGCTCAACCACCTCGCCATCGCCGACGCGTTCGGCATCCGCCCGGACCTCGACGCCGCCACCTGCCGGGCCAACGCCCAGCAGTACTGGGACCACGGTCCGGCCGGGGACGAGCGCCGCGCGGCGGTGTTCGCCGCCATCGCGAACCAGTCGATGGAGTTCAAGGAGCACAACGTGGAGTACGGCTTCCGCGCCGACTCGGCCGCGGTGGTCCCGGACGGCACTCCCCCGCCGCCGAACGACGACGACATCCGGCTCTACCCGCCAGACACCCGGCCCGGCTCGCCGCTGCCGCACGCGGGCGTCGAACGCCCCGGCGAACGCCGCGCGCTACGCGACGTCGCCCCGCCGACCCACTGGCTCCTGATCGCCGGCGAGGACGGCGCCGCGTGGTGCGCCGGCGCCGCCGTCACCGCGGTGGAACGGGGCCTCGACCTCACCGCCGTGCGGGTCGGCCACCTCGACGGCGACTGGCTGGACCCCCGGCTGGCGTTCGTGCGGGTGCGCGGCTTCGGCCGGGGCGGAGCGATCCTGGTCCGCCCCGACCGGGTGATCGCCTGGCGCTCACTGGAACCAGCGACCGACGCCGCGGCGCAGCTCGGCGCCGCACTGGACCAGGTGCTGGCGGCGGCATGAGCACGACCCGTACCGACGACGCCCGGACCGCCCTGTCGGCGCCGCTGGACCTGCTACTCACCCGGGCGGCGCTGGCCGCCGCGCCGCCGTCACTGCCCGTCGGCACGACCGCGCGCTTCGTGCA
>JBKOWA010000616.1:0-8905 GCA_046724155.1 Actinomycetota bacterium | reverse complement strand
GGAGCAACACGGCGGCCCGGCCGTACCAGCTCCGTCAACAACGCCGGAGCCGAAGCGCCCGGTGCCCGCAGGCCGGCAATGTCCAGCAACGCCGGCAGGAGCATCGCCTCGCCCACCGCCCCGGCCCTGTCCGGCGATGCCCGGTCCAGCAATGCCTTGTCCAGCAATGCCAGGCCCTGCTTTGCGGTCAGGGGCCGTATGCCCCCGCGGACCAACCGGCGCTGCCCGTGCTCGCCGAGGCGCCCAGTCATCCCACCGGTAGGCCCCGTCATTCTACCGGTAGGCCCAGTCATCCCACCGGTAGGCCCCGTCATCCCACCGGTAGGCCCAGTCATCCCACCGGTAGGCCCGGTCATCCCGCTGGTGGTTCGGGACGGCGAATCTCCCGGTGCCCAGGAACCCCATGCCAAAGAGAGCGCCGGCAGGCCCTGGGCCCGGCGAAACTGGGCCAGCCCGTCCAGGAACGTGTTCGCGGCGGCGTAGTTACCCTGGCCCGGCGCACCGAGAACGCCGGCAGCCGAGGAGAACAGCACGAACATCGACAGGTCCAGGTCGCGGGTCAACTCGTGCAGGTGCCAGGCCGCGTCCACCTTCGGCCGCAACACCCGCTCAAGGCGCTGCGGTGTCAGCGAACCGACCACTCCGTCGTCGAGGACGCCCGCGGCGTGCACCACACCGGTCAACGGATGCTCCGCCGGAATGTCGGCCAGCATCCCCGCCACCGCATCCCGGTCAGCGACGTCACACGCCGCAATCGTGACCCGCGCGCCCAGGCCGGCCAGTTCGGCCGCCAGCTCGAACGCGCCCTCGGCTTCCGGGCCGCTGCGGCTGGCGATGAGCAGGTGGCGGACACCGTGCGCGCCGACCAGGTGCCGAGCCACCAGTGCGCCCAGCGCGCCCGTGCCGCCGGTGACCAGTACGGTGCCCGCCGGTTCCAGCTCCCGGGGAACGACGAGCACGATCTTGCCGACATGATGTGCCTGACTCATGTGCCGGAACGCCTCCGGCGCCCGGCGCACATCCCAGGCGGTAACCGGTAGCGGTGTCAGCACCCCGTGCTCGAACAGCTCAAACAAATGGGCGAGCATCTGCTGGATCCGGCCCGGCCCGGCATCAGGAAGGTCGAAGGCCCGGTAGCCGACGCCGGGATGGTCTTTTGCCACCACGTCGGCGTCGCGAATGTCGGTCTTTCCCATTTCGATGAACCTGCCACCGGGCGCCAGCAACCGCAGCGACGCGTCCACGAAATCCCCGGAAAGCGAGTTCAGCACAATGTCCACGCCACGGCCACCGGTGGCCGCCGTGAACTTCTGTTCGAACTCGAGGGACCGCGAGTCGGCGATATGCGCGTCGTCCAGGCCCGCGCGCCGCAGGGTGTCCCACTTACCGGCGCTGGCCGTCGCGAACACCTCCGCGCCCCAGTGGCGGGCCAACTGCACCGCGGCCATCCCGACGCCGCCGGTACCCGCATGAACCAACACCGACTCGCCCCGACGCAGCCGGCCCAGGTCCCCCAGCCCGTAGTAGGCGGTGAGGAAGGCGACCGGCACCGTGGCCGCCTGCGCGAATGACCAGCCCGCCGGGATCCGCACCACCAGCTCGTGGCGGGCGACCGCCACCGGGCCGAATGCACCCGGGAACAGGCCCATGACCCGGTCCCCCGGCGCCAGTCCCGGCACGCCGGGACCCACCTCCAGCACCACCCCGGAACCCTCGGCCCCCACACCCTCGTGGCTCGGCACCATGCCCAGGGCGGTCAGCACGTCCCGGAAGTTCAACCCGGCGGCACGCACAGCCACCCGGACCTGCCCGGCTTCCAGCGGCCCTGCCACCTCCGGGCACGCGACCGGCGCGAGCGCCTCCACCGTGCCCGTGCCGGTGCACTCCACACGCCACAACCGGCGACTGTCCGGAACGCCGTCCGGTACGTCCGAATCCACTGCGCGCAGCCGCGGCGCCAGCACGGCACCCGCGCGGACCGCCGACAGGGGCTCCCCGGCCGCCACGGCACCCGGCAGCACCCGGCGGGAGTCCCGGTGCCCGTCGGTGTCCACCAGCACTATTCGGCCCGGGTTCTCAGACTGCGCCGAACGCGTCAGACCCGACACGGCCGAGGCTGCCGGATCGGGCGTCTCCCACCGCTTGGCAGCCACCGCACGACTGGTCACCACGACCAGTCGCGACTGCCTGAGATCGTCCCGCTCGAGCCATTCCCGCAGCAGCGCCAGCGTGTCGCGCACCGCGGCGTGCACATTGTCGATCGTATTCCCGTGCGCTGGTGTTCCGGATGACCCGGCCGGCGGGCACCAGAAGACGTAGTCCGGGACAGCTCCCCCGGCGCCCACGGCCCGCCCCAGCGACTCCAGATCCGGGTAGGCTCCACCGGACTCGCCTACCAGGGTCGGTGCCGTGACCAGGCCGTGCGGATCGGCGCCGACCACCGCCCACGACATGTCGGCCGCCGGCGCCGATGCAGCCGACTCGACCCAGTCGAGGAGAAACAGCGAGTCACGAGCTGCTGCCCCGTCGAGCTGTTCCCGGGGGACCGGCCGCAGCACCAACGACCGGACCGACGCGACGGGCCGACCGGAACCGTCGGCGACGGTCAGCGAGACGCCACCGGACTCGGCAGGCGACAGCCGTACCCGCAGCGCCGAGGCTCCCCCGACAGGCACGCGCACCCCGTTCCACGCGAACGGCAGCCGTACCCGGTCGCTCGCGGAGTCATCCGCGGTATCCACACCCGCCTCGCCCGCCCCGAGGAGCACGCAGGCATGCAGAGCCGCATCGAACAATGCCGGATGCACACCGAACCGACCGGCCTCGGCCCGGTGCTCATCGAGTAGGGCCACCTCGGCGAAAACGTCGTCCCCCCGCCGCCAGACCGCCCGCAACCCATGAAATGCCGGACCGTACTCACAGCCAGCCGCAGCCAACCGGCCGTAGACGTCATCGGCGTCGACCGTGGTGGCACCTGCCGGCGGCCAGTCGTCCAGCGCCTCGATGTCGGGACTCGCGCCCGGAGCGGTATCAGGACTCGCGTCCACGGCGACCAGGCCGCTGGCATGGCGGGTCCACGGCTCCTCGAGACCGCCGTCCGCCCTGGAATGGACAGCCACCGGCCGCCGGCCGGTCCCGTCGATGCCTTCTATGGGGCCCGCTACGGTGACCGACACCTGAACCCCACCCGGTTCCGGCAGGACCAGCGGCACCTCGATGGTCAGCTCGTCGAGTACGCCCCAGCCGACCTCGCCACCGGCCCGGACCGCCAGCTCCACGAATGCCGTGCCCGGCAGCAGCACCACACCCGACACCATGTGGTCGGCCAGCCACGGGTGCGACGACAGCGACAGCCGCCCGGTGAACAGGTACCCGTCAGAGTCGGGGAGCTTCACCGCCCCGCCCAGGAAAGGGTGTGCCGTGGCGTCGGCACCGGGATCGACACCATCGCGCGCCGGAGCCGGGGTGGCGTCCAGCCAGTACCGCCGGCGTTGGAACGGGTAGGTGGGCAGGTCGACCTGCCGTGCCCCGGTGCCGGCGAACACCGCCGCCCAGTCCACCGGCACGCCCCGGATGTGTGCAGCTGCCATCGCCGCCAACGACACGGCCCCCGCGTCCTGCTCCCGGTGCAGCGTGGGGAGCGCGCCGTGATGGCCGAAGTCGGCGTAGTCCTTGTTGGTGCCGCTGGTGCCGCTGGTGCCGCTGGTGCCGCTGGTGCCGCTGGTGCCGCTGGTGCCGTTGGTACCGTTGGTACCGTTGGTGCCGTCGGCGTGGCTCGTGTTGGTGCCGTCGTTGTCGTCGTCGCCTGCCTGTGCCTGGCCGCCCGTGCCCCGGCGGCCTGAGACCACCCCGGGTGCCGGACGGCCTGCGGCCAGCGCGGCCAGCCCGGCGGCGAAGCCGTCCCGGTCGTGCGCCGTCACCACGGCCCGGTGGTCGAGGTGAGCCCGAGTGGTGGCCAGTGCGAAACCCACGTCGGCGACGGCTAGGTAGGGGTGGGCGCGCAGGTAGGTCACCAGCTGGCCGGCCTGGGCAACCAGGGCCTGCTCGCTCCTGGCGGAGAGCACCCAGGGCACGGCGGCCGGCCTACCGGCCGACTCCGGCGTGCCCGCCGACCCCGGCCGCCGTACCAGGGCCGGGTCGGGAACGTGCTCGTCGAGGTCGGGGGCTTCCGCGGCGGGCTTGCGAGCCGCACCGACGAACTCTTCGAGGATGACGTGGGCGTTGGTGCCGCTGATCCCGAACGAGGACACCGCAGCCCGGCGGGGCCGGCCGTCGGGCGCCGGCCAAGGCTGGGCTGTGGTGGCCAGCTGGACGGCGCCCGCGGTCCAGTCGATGTGGGGTGTGGGGGCATCGACATGCAGGGTTGCCGGGACCTGGCCGTGCCGCATCGCCGCCACCATCTTGATGACGCCGGCCACCCCCGCGGCGGCCTGGGTGTGGCCGAGATTGGATTTGACCGAGCCGAGCCACAGCGGGTGGCCCGCCGGGCGGCCCTGGCCGTAGGTGGCCAGGATCGCCCGGCCCTCAATGGGGTCGCCGAGGCGGGTGCCGGTGCCGTGGGCCTCCACCACATCGATGTCGGCGGCCGAGAGCCGGGCACTGGCCAGGGCGGTCCGGATAAGGCGTTGTTGGGCCGGGCCGTTGGGGGCGGTCAAGCCGTTGGACGCGCCGTCGGAGTTGACCGCGGTGCCGATGACCAGCGCCAGCACCGGGTGACCGTTGCGTCGGGCGTCGGACAGCCGCTCCACCAGCAGCAGCCCGGCACCCTCCGACCAGGCGGTGCCGTCCGCCGCCGCCGCGAACGATTTGCAGCGCCCATCCGGCGCCAGGCCGCGCTGCCGGGAGAACTCCACGAACACGCGTGGAGTCGACATCACGGTCACGCCGCCGGCCAGCGCCAGCGAACATTCACCCGACCGCAGCGCCTGAACCGCCAGATGCAACCCGACCAGCGACGACGAACACGCCGTGTCCACCGTGACCGCAGGCCCCTGCAGGCCCAAGGAATAGGCGACCCGGCCCGAGGCGAGGCTACCCGCACTCCCGTTTCCCAGATATGACTCAACGTCTTCGGGAACCCGGTGCAGGCGCGCCGCGTAGTCGTGGTGCATCACCCCGGCGAACACACCGGTCTGGCTCCCCCGCAACGACGACGGGTCGATTCCGGCCCGCTCGAGGACCTCCCAGGCAAGCTCCAGGAGCAACCGTTGTTGCGGATCCGTCGCCAGCGCCTCGCGCGGTGAGATCCCGAAGAAGTCGGCATCGAAGTCCGCGGCATCGTACAAGAACCCGCCGGTACGCACATAAGACGTCCCCGGGTGGTCGGGATCGGGGTCGTACAGGTTCTCGACCGCCCACCCGCGGTCCAGCGGGAACGCCGAGACGGCATCCCCACCGGAGGCAACCAGCTGCCAGAGGTCCTCGGGACTGCCGACGCCGCCCGGATAGCGGCAGCTCATCGCCACGATCGCGATCGGCTCGTCGCCCGCCGCGGTGCCCGCCGACCCGACCGGCGGGCTGGTGGCCGGATGCTGCCGACCCGTGAGCTCGGCCGACAGGTATTCGGCCAGCTCCGTCGGAGTTGGGTAGTCGAAAACCAGGGTGACCGGTAGGTCCAGTCCGGTGGCCGCTGCCAGCCGGTTACGCAGCGCGACGGCGGTCAGCGACTCGAATCCCAGTTCATGGAACGTCGCATCCATGGGGACGTCGTCAGCCGAACCGTATTCCATGACCTCGGCCGCGTAGGCGCGGACCAGCTCGACCGGCACCCGGCGCCGCTCGGTCCCGGACAGTACGGCCGGACGCTCCGCGGAGTCCGCGTCGGAGTCCGATCCTGGTTCCACACTCATACCAGCGCGCCGGCCCGCTGCATGCCGGACCCGGCGGTGGCGGGCACCAGCGTGTCAGGTGGGAGAGCGACATCCGCGCACGCGTCGAGTGCCGCGGCCACATTCGACGCCAGGGTCACTGCGGCCAGGGCGGACCGGTTGGCGAACCCGCGTCTGGCTACCCCGCCGAGCCAGGACAGCAGGCCGGAGAAATGCCCGTACACGTCGAGCAGGATGATCGGCTTGGCGTGCGTTCCGAGAATACGTCCGGTCCACGCCTCGAAGAGCTCCTCGCAGGTTCCGATGCCACCCGGCAGTACGAGCAGGGCGTGCGCGTATTCCACCATCCGGGCTTTCCGCTCACCCATGGACTCGGTGACGACCAGCTCGTCGGACTCCAGGTCGGCCCGGCTCAGCAGACTCCGTGACACGACGCCTCGCGTGTGTGCGCCGCCAGCCCGTGCCGCCGTGGCGACGGCTCCCATCATCGACACGTGTTCGCCGCCGGACACCAGGTCCCAACCCCGTTCGGCGATACCGGCGCCGACCTGGGCCGCCAGTTCGAGATAATGGCTTGATATTTCCCGTGAGGCACTGCAGAATACACCGACAGAAAAGCGGTTCATGCCCTGGCTGCCCTTTCTGCCGCGACCAGGTCGGCGATCTTCTTGCGGAGCAGGGCCTTGTCAACCTTTCCTACTCCCACCATGGGGAGCGCATCAACGAGTTCCACCCGGGTGGGCAGCTTGAACCGGGCCAGGCCGCGCCCCTCCAGGAAGCTCCGTATCTCGTGCAGCCGCGGGCGCCCGGACCCGGCGGGCACCACGTAGAGGCACACCCCCTCGCCGTACAGGTGGTGCGGCATGGCGACGGCGGCCGCACCATGGATCTGCGGGTGCTGCCGGACGAGTTCCTCCAGCTCGTCGGCCGCGATCTTCTCGCCACCACGATTGATCACATCTTTGGTCCGGCCGGCGACCACGTAGTTCCCGGACGGATGCAGCCGGAGGAGGTCCCCGGTCCGGTAGTAACCGGCGTCGGTGAACGCTCGCCGGTTGGCCTCAGGATCCCCGTAGTAGCCGGCTATGACGCTCGGACCCCGAGTGACCAGCTCACCGACGCAGCCGGGCTCCACCTGTTTTCCGTCCTCATCGACGACCAGGACCTCGTCACCCGGGGAGGCCGGCCGGCCCTGGGTCTGCGTCACCACCTCATCGGTGTCGTCGAGCCGCGTGAAATGGAGGAGGCCCTCACTCATGCCGTACACCTGCTGCACCCGGCAACCGATCACCTGCTGGATCCCGTCCGCCGTCCCCGCATCGAGGCGCGCGCCACCGACCTGCAACACCCGGAGGCTGGACAGGGCACGAACGGCCCGGGTGTCGGCCCCGGCCTCCCTGGCGGCCGAGAGCCACTGGGAGGCCAACGCCGGTACCAGCGCGGTGTGCGTGACCTTCTCCTCCGCCACGAGGGAAAAGGCCTGCCGAGGGTCGTCCGACGTCGCGAACACGACGGTCCCGCCGGCGGCGAGAGTGCCGAGGATCCCGGGATGGCCGAAAACGAAGCTGTGGGCCACCGGCATGAGCGCGAGATACACCGACTGCGCGGACAGCCCCGAGACCGCGGCCGACGAGCGAATCACGTGCCCGAAGGCCTCGTGCGAACGCGGGATTGCCTTGGGCGGCCCGGTCGTCCCGCTGGAAAGTAGGTATACGGCGTTGTCCGTTGCGGCCCGCGGGTTGCTCCCCTCGCGGTGGGCGGCACCCGTCGGCGGAGGCTCTTCGCCTTCGCTTTCGGCTTCGAAGTCCGGCCCGAAGCACAACCGGCTCAGGTCGGTATGACCGCCAGGGTCGCCGTGGGCGACCAGCAGGAGCCGGACGGATGAGTTCCCGTCCCGGAGGCGTTCCGCCATCGCCAGGTGGTCGAAGCGTTGGAAGGACCTGGGTACGGCCATCGCGACGGGACGGGTGACGCCGAGGACGTGGCCCAGCTCGTGCTCACGCAGGGCGGGCATAGCCAGGACGGGAGGAGCACCCAGCCGGACCAGGCCCAGCACCAGCACCAGAAATTCGAGGTCGTTCGGGAGCTGCACAAGTACGCGTTCCCCCGCCTGGATGCCGCTGCGCCGCAGGCGCCGTGCCACCCGATCGACCGCCGACGCCAGCTCAGCATAACTCAACCGACGTTCGGCTGACACGGCGGCACACCGGTCCGGCTGGCCGGCAGAATGACGGAGCACGAGGTCGTCGATCATTTCCGGTGACCACCAGCCGCGTTTCCGATATATTGCCGCCCGGTCCGCCGGCACGTCGACGAGATTCACGTCGGCCGGACTCTCTGCCACAAGCCCTCCGCCTGCCCTGTATACCCGAAGGTGCCGATGCCGAATTGATCGTCGCCTTCGAACGGATAGTTCTAGAGCGTCTGGTAGCAAGATTCGAAGGAAATGGTGATTCATTCCGTGCCCACCGTAGGGTAACCGGCGGGACGCACTTGTGGCGCAAGTATGGCCTTTGTCACCTCGTCGCGGACGAGGTGATGCACGAGCACGTGGCCCGAGTCACCACTGATGAGGGGGTGTTGTTCGTCAAGCGGGTGCGCCGGAGGAGACCAGGTGTCCCGCACCGAGAAGCGCCGGAACTGCGGCAGTCACGTTCATCGACGAACACAATGATGTGCTCGTCGGTCGAGCTGGTCTGCGCGATTCTGCAGTTTGCCCCGCCAACCTACTACCAGGCCGCGAAGGTCCGGCCGGCGTCGGCCCTGCCGAGGACCTGCCACTTCTTCGGCTGGGGCGTGCAGGCATTCATGGCGGGGCTGAGCCGCCGAGCGCCGCCCGGAGCTCGCCGCGTGCCGTGATTCCGAGTTCAGGAAAGATGAGATCGCGACGGCCCAGCCGGCCCGTCGCCGGTCCGGTCCCTGCGGTCGCGGCCCGTTGATCACGGACCCTCGCCGACCGCGTGATGTGGCGCCGATCACCTGCGGCAGGGCCGGCGACGGGTTCCAGCGGCGTTGCTGTGGCCCGACCGCGCGGTCCTGGGAGCCGGGTTGAACCGGTCCCGCCTCATGAGCCGTTC